>DATEEG010000029.1:0-2164 GCA_035281305.1 Acidimicrobiia bacterium
GTCTTCGGGGAGAGCGCGAACACTGTTGGGTCTGCCTGGTGTGATGGTGAAGTCGACTGTGTCGGCCAGGCCGAACTCCGGCACCGAGATCTCGATTGCGCCCGGTCCTGCGATCGCTCCGAATCGAACCCGGGCGATGGCGCGGCCCTGGCCGTCGCTGGTGTCGGCGGTCTGGGCGTCGAAGAAGTTTCCTGCAACGCTTCCGACGAGCATGGAGATGAAGTGAGGCAACTCAGGAACCGGCAGCGCTGCGAACCGGACCACGTTTCCGCTGGTCAGACGACCGTTTTCATCCCGTACTTCGACGACCAGGCCCTGTACCGGGGTGGCGGTGATGGTGTCGGTCAGGGCCGGGAACGCTACGACCCTGAGGCCCACGCTGCCATTACCGCCGGGATCAGTATGGTCCGAGCAGGAAGGCAGTGCGATGCACGCCAGCAGCAGACCCAGCGGGCAACGACCTTCGCCGCGACTCATGAAAGCTTGCTTGGCAGACGGCTCCTCCGGTTTCGTCAATATCCGACTTACCCGACTTACCCGACCTATCCGACGCGAGTTAGATGTGAATCACCCGTCCCATCGAATCGAGGGCGGCCTCGGCCACAGCCTCTGACAGCGTAGGATGGGCATGGATCGCCAGATCCACTTCTTCGACCGTGTACTCGTTCTCGCGCGCCACTGCCAGCTCGTGGATCATCTCCGAGGCGTGTGACGCCACGATGTGGGCCCCCAGAATCTCGCCGTACTTCTTCCCGCGGATGATCTTGACGAACCCGTCGGTCTCCATCGACGCCCGGGCCCGCCCGTTGGCGCTCATGGGGAAGCGGCCCACCTGGTGGTCGAGCTTCTTTTCCTTGCACTGCTCTTCGGTGAGCCCGATGCTTGCGACCTCGGGATGGCAGTACGTCACGCTCGGCACGTTGTCGTACATGATCGGATGCGGCTGGTGGCCCGCCAGGATCTCGGCGACGTAAATCCCCTCGCGGCTGCCCTTGTGCGCCAGCATCGGTGGACCCGCCACGTCGCCGATGGCGTAGTACCCCTGCGTCGAGGTCTCCAGGGTCTTCGGATTGACTTGAATGAATCCCTTGTCGGTGAGCTTTATGCCGCAGGCCTCGAGCCCCATGTTCTGGGTGTTGACCGCGCGTCCCGCCGCCATCAACACCTTCTCCACCTCGACTGTTTCCTTCTTGCCACCCACCTCGAACTCGAGCGTCACCTTGTCGGCGGCCACGGTGGCCTTGGTGACTTTCGCCCCGGCGAACACCTGCATGCCCCGCTTCTTGTAGGCCTTGGCGACGACGTCGGACGACTCGTGGTCCTCGATCGGGAGGATCCGCGGCAGCGCTTCGATCAGGGTGACCTTGGAGCCGAACGCGGCGAAGATGTCCGCGAATTCGGTCCCCACCGCGCCGGCGCCGATGACCGCGAGCGTCGCGGGTGCCTTCTCCAGAAACAGCGCTTCGTCGGAGGAGATGACCGTCGTCTTGTTGATCTCGAGTCCGATCTGGGGAATGCCCTTGACCCGCGATCCGGTCGCGATGATGACTCCCTTCCTCGCGTCGTGCACCTCGTCGCCGACTTTCACTTTCCGGCCGGGCTGCAGGGTGCCGGCCCCCTTGAGCACCGTCACCTTGTGCTTCTTCATCAGGAACTCGACGCCCTTGGAGTTCTGCTCCGAGACCTGGCGGCTCCGCTTCATGGCGACGCCGTAATCGGTCTTGACGCTGCCGACCTCGATGCCTAACGCCTTGGCGTCGTGACCGATCAGCCGGGCAACCAGGGCGCTGTGAAGCAGTGCCTTGGTCGGGATGCAGCCGATGTTGACGCACACCCCGCCCAGCTTCTCCTTCTCCACCACCGCCGTCGCCAGCCCGAGCTGGGCACAACGGATGGCACACACGTAGCCGGCGGGCCCGCCGCCCACAACAATCACGTCAAAGGAGGCCATGATCTTTCCTGTGGTTCATTGATGATTGACAATTGTCAATTGACAATTACGTCCGCGGGCTCCGGGCAGCCCCACTCGTCGGGAATCGGAACCGCAATGACGTAATTGTCAATTGTGGCTCTTCAGGCTTTCGAGTGGGTTGCCTGAAGTGCTCCAGGGTACAGGTCCAGTCCTCCCAGATGGAAATAGATCGCGGTGCGGAAGCGGTCGCGA
>DATEEG010000030.1:0-4683 GCA_035281305.1 Acidimicrobiia bacterium
TTCGCTCTCGAGAAGTTTGTAGAAGGCCGCGGCATCCTCGTTGTCCTCGGCGTCGAAATCCTCCCGGCCTTCCGGCGACCCGAATGCCCAACCGTTGCTGCCGTTGTAGCCCTCGACCCACCAGCCATCGAGCACTGACAGGTTGAGGGTTCCGTTGATGGCCGCTTTCATCCCCGAGGTTCCCGACGCCTCCATGGGCGGTCGGGGATTGTTCACCCAGACGTCGACGCCCTGGACCATGAAGCGAGCGGTTCGGGCGTTGTAGTCCTCCAGCATGAAGATGTGGCCCTGGAGCCGCGGGGTGCGGGACAGTTCAACGATTCGCTTGATGAAGTCCTGGCCGTGGCGGTCGGCCGGATGAGCCTTGCCGGCGAAGACGATTTGGACCGGCCGATCCGGGTTGGTGACCAGTGCCTCCAGACGGCCCAGGTCGGTGAACATGAGGGTCGCTCGCTTGTAGGTCGCAAACCTTCGCGCAAAACCGAGGGTCAGGCGATCGGCCGGTAGGAAAGTGTCGACCTGACGCAGTTCCTCGGGCGATGACCCATGGCGAGCCAGTTGGCGACGCAGCCTCCCGCGGGCGAAGTTGACGAAGATCTCCTTCCGGGCCTGATGCACCGCCCAGACGTCGGAAAGGGGAAGCTGTGTGATCTGTTCGACGGCCTCCGGGTCTTCGAGAAGCACCGTGGGCCAGTTCCGGCCGAGGAAGTTCGAGAGCAGGCGGCCGCCATCCCGGCCGATCCAGCTCGGAGTGTGAACGCCGTTCGTCACGGCGGCCGCCGGCCCGCCGATGAGATGTTGCCAGTCGCGGGTGGCGACCTCGGCATGGGTTTTGCTGACCCCGTTGACCACGGACGACATCCGTATGGCCAGGGCTCCGAGGTCGAACTGGCTGTGGTCGCCGTTGGAGGTTCCAAGTTCGGCTAGGTCGGTCTCGCTCATGCCCATCTTGCGCCGAAGAGGATCGAGGTAGCGGGAGGCGATGCCGACGTCGAACACCTCGTTGCCGGCCGGAACCGGCGTGTGCAGTGTGAACAAGCTTCGTTCTTTGATCGACTGCACGACGGTGGCAATGTCGACCCCGTCGGCCCGGTGGCTCCGTATCCGCTCCAGAAATGCCATCGCCGCGTGGCCTTCGTTGACATGCCAGGCCGAAGGTTCGATGGCCAACGCCTCGAGGGCGCGGACGCCGCCGATGCCGAGGATCATCTCCTGGCAAAAGCGCATCTCCCGGCCCCGGACATACAGCGTATGGGTGATCGGGCGATCGGAGAGGTCGTTTTCGGGTATGTCGGTATCGAGCAGGATCAGAGGGACGCGTCCGACGTCGAGCTTCCACACTGCCGCCTTCACGATGCGCCCCGGGAACTCGACCTCGACTTTGAGTTGGCCACCGGTTGGGGAGGCCACGGGACGCACCGGGAGCCGACGGACGTCGAGGGTGGGGTAGATGTGCTGCTGTTCGCCGCCGGCCTCGATCTCCTGGCGAAAGTAGCCCCGCCGAAAAAGCAGTCCGACGCCGATCAGCGGGAGGCCCAGATCGGAGGCGGATTTGAGGTGATCGCCGGCCAGGATGCCCAACCCCCCCGAATAAAACGGCACCGAGGAGTGGACCCCGAACTCGGTACAGAAATAGGCGATCGGCGCCGGGAGCCTGGCGGGCTGGCGCGAGTACCAGTTGTCGCCATCTTCGAGATACCGGTTGAACTCGGTCAGCGCCGTCAGATACCGATCCTGAACCGCTTCGATTTGGCCAAGAACCTGCCATCGACTCGGCTCGATCGACTCCAGAAGCTCGATCGGGTTGTGATGACTCTCCCAGGCCACCGGATCGAGGTTCGACCACAGGCTGACCCCCGCCGGGTTCCAGGACCACCACAGGTTGTATGCCAGTTCGACCACCCGGGCATAAGTCTGCGGAATCGCAAACTCCGTGGGCTGCAAAGTCGGAATGTTCAAGGCCGGAAAGATAGACGGAAGGCGGCAGACCGAAGCAAGACCGGCGAGGGAGCCGGACAGCAGACGCCCGACGCCGGAACCGATGAGACCGCCAACGAAAGTCGGACGCCTCCAAATTTGGCGCAGGGCGAACCGTTTCCGGCAAATTTGGCGCGTGACGAACAGGTGGTGTTCGTCCTCGGCCAGATTTCGTCCGGAACTGATCCTGGCGCGCCAAATTTGGGGAGGATCAGCACGCCTCGCACCCCCGTACCATCCTCCCCATGGCAAACAAGATCCACTCCCAGGACGTAACCGAAGGCCCGGCCAAGGCGGGGGCCCGGGCAATGCTGCGGGCGGTCGGGTTGACCGAGGAGGACTTTGCCCGCCCTCAGATCGGCCTGGTATCGGCCGGCAACGAGGTCACTCCGTGCAACCTCTCGGGGGCGAGGTTGTGTGAGGCCGCCAAACACGGCGTGGTCGACAGCGGGGGCGTCGGATTGATCTTCACGACCATCGCCGTTTCGGACGGCATTTCGATGGGTCACGAAGGGATGAGGGCATCGTTGGTGAGCCGCGAGGTCATCGCCGATTCGGTCGAACTTGTGATGCATGCCGAACGTTTCGACGGCCTGGTTGCGATCGCCGGATGTGACAAGTCGTTGCCCGGAATGCTGATGGCCGCGGCTCGCACCAACCTGCCGTCTGTGTTTCTTTACGGCGGCTCCTCGCTGCCGGGTCACTACCGGGGCAAGGACATCTCGATAGTCGACGTTTTCGAAGGAATCGGTGCTTACTCGAAGGGAAGCATCGATCTGGCCGAACTGACCGAGATCGAACGCCATGCGTGTCCCGGCATCGGTTCGTGCGCGGGCATGTTCACCGCCAACACGATGGCTTCGGTGGGCGAGGCGATCGGGATGGCGCTTCCGGGCTCGGCTTCGGTGTCGGCCGGTGATCCTCGTCTGGACGAGTACGCAAGGCAGAGCGGGGAGGCGGTGATGAGACTTCTCGAGGCGAATATCCGACCGCGTCAAATCATGACCCGGCCCGCCTTCGAGAATGCCATCACGACCGTCATGGCCCTGGGTGGGTCCACCAACGCAGTGCTCCATCTCCTCGCCATCGCCCGTGAAGCCGAGGTCGAACTGGCTCTGGAGGATTTCGACCGGATCAGTCGGAAGACTCCCCACCTCGGCGACCTCAAGCCCTTCGGGCGCTATCACATGATCGATCTCGACCGCATCGGCGGCGTCCCGTTGGTCCTGCGGGCGTTGCTCGACGAAGGCCTGCTCGATGGTGACACCCTGACGGTGACCGGCCGCACCCTGGCGGAAAACCTTGCCGGGGTGGCGGTCCCGGTGGACCAGGACGTGATACGCCCGGTCTCCGCTCCGCTCGCGGTCGAGGGAGGCATCGCCGTGCTGCGCGGCAATCTCGCTCCCGGTGGTGCCGTGGTGAAGGTGGCCGGAATCGATCTGGAAGTCTTCGAAGGGCCGGCCCGCGTTTTCGACGGGGAACAAGACGCCCTGGAGGCCCTCTTCAAAGGCCAGATCGAGGCAGGCCAGGTGGTGGTAATCAGGACCGAAGGACCTAAGGGTGGTCCCGGGATGCGGGAGATGCTTCAAATCACCGCCGCGATCAAAGGGGCCGGTCTCGGCAAACAGGTCCTCCTCGTAACCGACGGTCGCTTCTCGGGTGGTACGACCGGGCTGTGCATCGGTCATGTCTCACCGGAGTCGGAAGTCGGAGGCCCGCTCGGGCTTGTCGAAGAGGGAGACCTCATCCGTGTCGATCTCCCCGCCCGCAGCCTCGACGTGTTGGTCGACGCCGAGGTGTTGGCCGGGAGGGAAGCCGGATGGAAACCGCTTCCGCCTCGCTATCCGACCGGGGCCCTCGCCAAATACGCCCGGCTGGTCGGCTCAGCCGAACGAGGGGCAGTGACCCACTGAGGCGGCGTAGGCCGGCCCGACATCGTCGGCGCCCGGGTTCGGCGGCCGGGCTTCAAACCTGCAAATTGCAAGTCCTGCAGGGGTAGCCTTCGACCGTGATCAAGGTCTACGCCATCGTCCTCGCTACGGGTGTCGTGTTGCTGATCGCTTGGATCTTCGCCACCTACCTCGGCGGCAACGTCGCCGCCTGGAGGCGCTTCGATCCTGAGGAACGGCTTGGCAAATCCGGGCGTCGGGTGGTGGCGGGGTCGGTGGGTTTCGGTATGGCCGGCATGTCTGCAGAGTTTTCGCCTTTCGACCTCTCGTGGCCGGTCGGACTGGTTCTCGCCGTCGTCGGGGCCACGGTCATGGCCTTCTACGCGAGCTGGATCGACCGGCCTGCCTCAGTCCCACCGGCGGAGACCGGCGCCGCCTCGACCGGCACCGATCCCACTTGAAACTGTTCGTCGTCTCCGACGTCCACGGTGCCTTCGACGCGCTCGAGGAGGTGGTCAAGCAAGGGGAGATCGTTCTGATTCTCGGTGACCTCATCAACCTCCTCGACTACCGGACTAGGGAGGGAATCATCGCCGACGTGCTGGGCCGGGAGTTCGGAGTGGCCGTGGCCGGCCATCGGGCGGCCGGCGACTACGCCGCCATGCGTCAAGCCTGGACCGAGGTAGTGGGAGATAGGCGAGACGCGGTCCGGGCTGCCATCGACGAGGCAGTGGTGGCCGCTTATGGACGGTGCCGCGAGGCCCTGGCGTCGGCGGTCGGCTTCTGCACATATGGCAACGTCGACAATCCCGCGCTT
>DATEEG010000031.1:0-2255 GCA_035281305.1 Acidimicrobiia bacterium
CTTCAAACGCCCTCTGGCGAACGATCCTGCGAACCGCGCGGTGTCATCCCCGTCAAGGGCAAAGGAGACATGGGCACCTACTTCCTGGTTGGAAGGACCAAATCCTGATCAGCCGATGACCTTTTCGAGTTCTCCCGGTGCCTGGCGGATTAGTGAACCTGCCACGACGGTGACGTCGACGTTGCGGGTGAGGGTCCGGACGCCGTCCGCGGTGCGGTCCCGCACCGTCCTCTCGATTGCCGATGTCTCGATGGTGACGAGGCCGACATTGCCGCCGGTTTCTGTCACCCCGGGACAGTCGCTGGTCACGCTGAAACCACCCGTTACGGTCGCGACGGCCGAGGCCGAGGCGAGGTTGTTCTTGATCGACAACGAGGCCGGGGCGTCGGTTGCTTCCCAGCGTTCGGTGGTCGAAGCCCCCTCCGAATCGGGGCACGCAATGGTTCGGGTGACAACGAGCGACAGCGAGACGACCCCATCGGGTGTCTCGGTCACGCTGACCGATCCGACTTCCACGACCATGTCACCGGCGACACCCGAGGTCCACCCGGTTGTAAGGCTCACGGTGGTGGAAGGGGCTGCCTCTACGGCGGTGGATATGAGCAGAATCGCTACCGAGCCTGCAGCGGCGAGCATTCTCCGACGGAACATTCCCTGACTCCTTGTGTTTCCCTGGCCTGTCCGAGGCTAAGAGCAAGTGACTAGGCGTCAAGGATCACTTCCGCGCTAGTCCCCCGGGGCGAGGCTTCAGAGAACGACCAGCGCTACAACTCCCACGACTACGCAATAGAGGGCGTAGGGGGCAAGACCGGTCCTGGCCAGCATCTTCAGCAGGAAGGCAATGGCGCCGTATCCGGTGGCAGCCGCCACCAAGACGCCAACCCAGGCCGTCGCCGGAACCCCTCCGTCGGTGAGCAAGGTCCCGAGCTCCAGCAGTCCGGCGGCGGCGACGGCCGGTATGCCGAGCAGGAATGAGAAGCGGGCCGCCTCGACCTGGTCGAAGCCGCGGGCCACTCCGGTGGCGATCGTCATTCCCGAACGAGAGATCCCGGGCAGGATCGCCGACAACTGGGCAAAGCCGATCAAGACCGCATCGGTCGCCCGGCCGTCGGCGATGGTTCGATCTCCCTTCCGAAGGCGACTTGCCACGGCCAGGACCACACCGGTGGTGATCAAGAAGACGGCCGTGGCGGTGACCGACTTCTGCAGGCGTTCGATCTCGTCGACCACGAGCAGGGCCAGTCCCGCCGGCAACGATCCGATGACTATGAGGGTCAGGAGGCGGCGGGCGTCGGGATCCGAGCGGAACTTGACGAGAGCAATCAGGTCCTTCCAGAAATAGGCGAGGACCGCCGCCAGGGTTCCGAGGTGGAGGACCGCCGTCGTCGCCAGATCGGGGGGGTCGATTCCCAGGAAGGCCGGGACCAGGACGAGGTGGCCGTCGGAGGAGATGGGGAGGAATTCGGTGACGCCCTGGACGAATCCCCAGATGATGGCTTCGAGCACTGCGGCACGTTACCCACGAGGACCAATCAGGACAGAAAGGGTGCTGTCCGCCAGAGCAGCCGCCACCGCTCCGGCCTCACCCTCGGGGATGGCAACGAGTGCCGTAGACCCTTCGATGGTCGCCTCTGCAAAGGTGCGAATCAGGAGACCCGGCACGACCCGGGGAGTGCCGCGGATGTCCACCACGAGTCGAACCTCCGCCCCCGGGAGGCTCCCTTCGGGCACCGGCACCGAAACTCCCCACCAACCGGTCGGCATCGCGGGCGCGGAGTCGAACATGGCCGCAACGAGTGGCTGGCCCATCTCGACGTCGACCAGCAAGAATCCGTCCAGGGCCGTTTCCGGCAGCACCCCAATCGGGACCGGACGCCAATCGATGGCGGCGCTACGCACGTCGGAACCCGCCGACAAGTCGGCTCCGGCGAAGGGATGGTCGACGCTCGGTGTGGGTCGCAGCTCGAAGTAGAGGGACGCCCCAACCACCAGGATCGCCGCTGCCCAACGCCAATAGGAGGGTCGGGAAAGCCAGTACACCAGGCGACCGTATAGGACCTCCCACCCGCTGGGAAGAGTGTCGAGCTCAGTCGCGGCTGGCGGACGAGGTGGAGGACCGATCCCCCGATGTCTTGGCGCCCGACGACTTGTCGCCCGAGCGGCCCTTGTCCGCTTTGCCAGCTTCGGACTTCTTGGCGGACCCCGTCTTCTCACTCGACCCGGACTTCTCACCCGACCCGGATGAGGACTTATCA
>DATEEG010000032.1:0-7768 GCA_035281305.1 Acidimicrobiia bacterium
ACGCAAAAAACGCAGAACGGGCGCCGGAGGCGCCCCAAGCCCCAGATGGCCGAGCGTCGGAACTGGTGAGAAACCCGGCACAAGACATGTTCCGGTGAGGGACGTGGTGCGTGGTGCGTTATGCGTGGTGCGTCAAAATCCGACCGAAACTCAATGAACGGGTTTGACGCATAACGCACCACGCAAAAACGCAGAACGGGCGCCGGAGGCGCCCTAGGCGCCCGGGCGACCCAAGCCCCAGTAGTCCAGTCCGGCGGCCCGGACTGCCTTGGGATCGAGCAAGTTGCGAGCATCTACGATCCGGTGCCCGCGCATTCGGCTGGCCACCTCGTTGAGGTCGATGGCCGCGAACTCGGGCCACTCCGTGGCGATCAACAGAACATCGGCCCCATCCACTGCATCGAGCGCAGAGCCGGCATGGCGAATGTCGGGCGAGTGGGCCTCAGGGTCATAAGACACCACATCGGCGCCTTCGTCGATCAAGAGTTGTGCGATACGGGTGGCCGGTGATTCCCTGACATCGTCGGTACCGGCCTTGAAAGCAACCCCCCACATGGCAATTCGGCGTCCGCGCAGACCCCCACCGGCCGCCATCCGGACCTTGGCGGCCACACGACGCCGCTGTTCGTCGTCGGCTTCGATGACTGCCTTGAGAAGCTTGAAGTCGTAACCGGCATCCTCGGCGACGCCGATCAGTGCAAGTGTGTCTTTGGGGAAACACGAACCGCCGTAACCCGGCCCCGGCTTCAAGAAGTGGGGTCCGATCCGATGATCGAGACCGACCCCATCCAGCACGTCGAGGATGTCGGCACCGGCGGCCTCGCACAGGTTGGCGAGAGTGTTGGCGAAGGTCAGGCGCGTTGCGAGGTATGAGTTGGAGGCGTACTTGATCATCTCCGCGGACGTCGGATCGGTCGTCACGACCTTGGCCTTCAGCGGGTCGTAGAGCGAGGCGACGAGAAGAGCGTCATTGAGCTCGAAAGCTCCGACAACGATTCGGTCCGGGTCGAGGAAGTCGGTAACAGCACTGCCCTCCCTCAGGAATTCCGGATGAGAGACGACGCCGGCGGCGCTCCCGAGGTTGGCGAGTCGCTTCCTCAGACCGATGACGGTCCCCGGCGGGACCGTGGACTTGACGACGAAGATTGCTTCGGGCTCAACGGTGAGAGCAAGTTCGTCGACCACCCCCTCGATGAATCGCAAGTCCGCGCGACCTCTCGCCCCGGGCGGAGTCGGAAGGCAGAGAAAAACCAAGCGACAGCCTTCGACGGCGTCGACATTGGATCCGTGAAAGCTGAGGCGACTGGACTGGCGGGCTTCAACCAGCAGATCGGCCAGGCCATCTTCGAAGATCGGGACCCGTCCGCTCTCGAGGAGTGCGAGGCGGGCGTGATCGGCCTCCCCGACGCGCACCTCATGCCCGAGGCGAGCCAGTCCGGCAGCAGTCACCAGACCGACGTAACCAGCGCCGATAACAGATATTTTCACGATCGCTCCCCTGCGATAACGCCCCTTTTCGGCAAGCTAGCCGTTCTGGGCCGTCCTGTCAGCATCCAATCCGACGATGATCACCGCATCAACTTCGGAGTCCAGGGAGCCGGTTGAAACCTCTCCGAATCCCAAAGCGTCGACAATAGCCTGACCGGCCAGCAGGCCACTGGGACGAACGAGCACCTTGGTGATCTCGAAGTCGCTCCGATCGGCGTCGCCGACGGCAAGGACCTCGAAGCCCTCGTCTTCGAGAATGTCGGACCAACGTCCCGCCGAGCCCTTGGTGCCGTTGCCATTGAGGACCTGCACACGGAGGGGTTCGTCGGGGATGGCAGCGATCATCGGCTGGCCAGAGGCAAAGTGGGCGATCACGTCGTCGGCCTCGGGATGCTGCATCCGCACGATCGACATCTCGTTGTAGGTATCGAGATAGACCGGCAACGTCGCCGTCTCGATCTTCTCGCCGGAGATCGACCGCATCCGAAAGGCCAACTCGACCAGCGAGGATCGAGCGAACGCAGAGTCGACCGTCAGATGCCGGGCAAACCCACCGACGATCGAACCCGCCTCCGTCACGCTCGAAGGAGTCTTGACGGCTCCCAGGATGGCGAGGATCAGGTTCTGCTGACGCCCCGTGCGGCCGATGTCATCGGCGTCGACGGATACCCAGTCGCCGTCCCGAAGCTCCTGGTAATTACGCGACCGGGCATAAGCCAGGGCCTGGGACCCGTCGAGCAATTGGTATCCGGCGTCGACCGACAAGCCGCTCTTGGCGTCACGGGCAGGGTACGGAAAATTGAAGTGGACCCCACCGATGTCATCGACCAGAGACTGGAAACCGACAAAGTCCACTTCGACGTAGTGGTGAACCGGGAGGCCGGTCACCTGTTTGACGGTGCGGACCATCAGGGGGGCGCCGCCAACTGCATACGCAGCGTTGATCCGATCGGTCCCCTTGCCCGGAATCTCGACCAGCAGGTCCCGTGGCAGCGAGAGGATCTGAACGTGCCCGTCGTCCGGATAGAGCTTGATCAGCATGATCACATCACCGCGGGCCCCGTCGCTCTCCCCGAAGTTCTGGAGGCTGTCGAGGCCGGCACGGGAGTCCGACCCGATGACCAGGAAGACGAGAGGATCGGCCGACTCGGTGGGCCGCAAGGTCAGCTCGGGAACCACCTCTTCGAGCTGGGTGGCGTTGTCACGAAAGGCGTCCTGGGCCGATCGCAGAGTCCAATACACAGCGAACACGGCGACGTTGGCGAGGACGAGAAAGGCGACGATCAGCCGCTTGACCCAGGTCGAGGCACTTCGATGTTTGAGCCCGTTGGGTAACCGGCCGGATTGATTGTGGACGCGTTGAGGCGGCGGTGTCATAGTGGAATCGAGGCTCATGGGCTACCTCTGAGACGCTCAGAAGATTAGCAAGGTTCCATACCCAGAGCCTGGCGGGACCTAAACATCGATATCGCGGGCACTACCCTCCAGGACCCAAGTTCGAGAGCGGAGACAGGTGGCAGTCCTACCCCACGAGGGAACCTTTTCGATCATGTACGGCACCTTCCGGGTGCCGATAGGAAGCGGGTATCGGCCCGGCTATCTCTCCCGGCCCGACGAAGCTGGGCGGTTTCCGGTGGTGCTCGCGTTTCCCGGACTCGGCGGCCTCAAGAGCTACCAGAAGGACCTGTGCCGACGGCTGGCTCGGCGTGGTTTCGCATGTCTTGCGATCGACCTTTATCCGGGGCAGATGGAAGCGGACCAGGGGATCGGCCCGTTCGATGACGGACTCGCTGCCTACGCCTCCCAGAGCGATCGGGTTATCTCCTCTGACATCGACGAAGCCCACGAGTTCTTGGAGAGCGAGGATGTCTTCTGGGCGATTCCGGATCGATGCGGGGTCCTGGGCATCGACGTAGGAGGTCGCTTCGCCCTCATCGCCGCCGCTACTCGACCGTGGGCGCGAGCTGCCGTGGTCATCTCGACTCCCCTCACTGGCGACGAGGACCGGGAGTATCAGGTGGCTGACCTGCTGAACCATGTGGCCGTCCCGGTGCTCGGCCTCTATGGAGCCGCCGACCCATTGATCGCTCCCGAGACCGTGGATGCGGCCCAGGACCGGAATCGGAACGGTCAATGGCTCCTATACGACGGCGCCGGCCACGACCTCATCGACGACGCCAGCCCCGAGTACGACCCTGCCGCCGCAGCTGACGCCGAGACACGAATCACCCAGTTCTTTCAGGCGACCCTGCCGAAGCCGGAAACCGTTGATCTGGGCTAGCAAGACGCCAGACGCCAGACGCCAGACGCCAGACGCCAGACGCCAGACGCCAGACGCCAGACGCCAGACGCCGAATCAGACTGCCCGCAGGTGGCGGATTTCGCCGGCAATCAGGCTCTTCCGTCCGGTTGTTGTCTCGACCACTAGAGCGCCGGTTTCGTCGATGTCGATGGCTTTTCCTTCTCCGTCGGGTTCCCAGGTCACCCGGCGTCCCACCGTCGCCGACAAGTCGAGGTAGCGGTTCCGACCCCAGTCCCCGGGGCCGCCCGCCAATCTTTGGAGGAGGCGCCCCGCCCAGGCTGTCGCGGTGGTGATCATGGCCTCAGGGCCGGGATCATCGACATACAGAGCTGCGCTGCCCGCGAGCGGATCGGGCCACCACAGATTGAGGCCGCATCCCACCACCAGGACGCCGGCCGAACCCTCGACCAGGATGCCCCCGATTTTCGACTCGCCGAGCAGCAGGTCGTTGGGCCACTTCAGGCCGACGGCCGCGTCGAGAACGTCGGCAACCGCCAGTCCCGCAACCAGAGGTATCAGTGGCCACGAACCCAAGCCCCAGGTGGGCCGAAACGCGAGGCTGGCCGCCATGGCCCGCGGGGCCGACTCCCAGGTCCGCCGGCTTCTCCCCCGTCCTTCCGTCTGTCGACCAGTCACCACCAGAATCGGATCGTCAACCAAAGCCGCTGCGGCGACATCCTGGGTCGAGGTGACTTCGTCGTAGACCTGCAGTGAATAGGGTGTAGCCATCACGAGCCTGATTGAGTCCAACTGCTTTGGGTTCGATCAGCATACGGAGGGACGTCGTGGGCACTGAGGCGCGCATCGAACAGTTACGCAAGCTTCGAGAAGAGGCGCTGCATTCAGGAAGCCGCCGGGCCGTGGACCGCCAGCACGAACAAGGCAAGCTCACCGCCCGTGAGAGGATCGCCCATCTCCTCGACAAAGGCTCCTTTCAGGAGATGGACATGTTGGTCCGCCACCAGGCATCGGGTTTCGGCATCGAGCAAAAACGTCCCCCCGGCGATGCGGTCGTCACCGGGTACGGCACCGTCGACGGCCGCACCGTTTTCGTCTACGCCGAGGATTTCACGGTCTTTGGAGGCAGCCTGGGGCGAGCCGTCGCCGACAAGATCTGCAAGCTGATGGATCTGGCGATGGAAGTTGGGGCGCCGATCATCGGCCTGAAGGACTCGGGTGGGGCTCGCATCCAGGAGGGCGTGGCGTCTCTCGACGGCTATGGCCGGATTTTCGAACGGAACGTGCGGGCCTCGGGTGTGATCCCGCAGATCTCCGTCATCATGGGACCGTGCGCGGGCGGCGCCGTCTACTCCCCGGCAATCACGGACTTCGTTATCCAGGTCGACAAGTCCTCGCACATGTTCATCACCGGACCCGATGTGATCAAAGCGGTCAGCGGCGAGGAGGTCAGCTTCGAGGAGCTAGGAGGTGCTCTGACTCATGCCTCCACTTCCGGGGTCACCCACTTCGTTTTCCAGGATGGCGTCTCCGCCCTCGACGGGGTCCGCTACATGCTCTCGTTCCTGCCGCAGAACAACCTGGAGATGCCCCCTTACTTTCCACCTCTGGACAGTCGCGACAGGATCGAGGACGCCCTCGACACACTGATCCCTGACTCCTCCAATCAGCCGTATGACATGGCGGCTTTGATCGAACTGGTTGTCGACGACGGCGAGTTCTTTCAGGTCCACGAACATTGGGCTCGCAATCTCATCGTCGGCTTCGCCCGCCTCGACGGCCACGCAGTCGGAATCGTTGCCAACCAGCCAGCAATCCTCGCCGGCACGCTCGACATCAAGGCCTCTGAAAAAGGAGCCCGATTCGTCAGATTCTGCGATTCGTTCAACATCCCGATCATCACGTTCGTCGATGTTCCCGGGTTCCTGCCGGGTGTCGATCAGGAACACGGCGGCATCATCCGCCACGGGGCCAAACTCCTCTATGCCTATTGCGAAGCGACGATCCCCCGAATGACGGTGATCGTTCGCAAGGCCTACGGCGGGGCCTACCTCGTCATGAATGCCCGCGGGATCAGAGCCGACATGGTCTTCGCCTGGCCGTCGGCCGAAATCGCCGTGATGGGAGCCCAGGGCGCAGTCAACGTGATTTTTCGCCGGGACATACAGGAGGCCGCCAGCGAGGAGGACAAGCGCTCGGAACTCATCAAGGATTACGAGGAGAAGTTCAACAACCCCTATCGGGCTGCTGAACTTGGACTCGTTGATGAGGTGATCGAACCAGGCGAAACCAGGGTCAAGTTGATCAGGGCCCTGGAGATGCTGCGCACGAAACGCGAACACCTCCCGCAGAAGAAGCATGGGAATATCCCTCTTTGAGGCTCAAGGCCTCAAAGAGGGATGGAAGACGGAAGACGGAAGACGGAAGACGGAAGACGGAAGACCGATGACAAGAACCAATCGAGCCACGGTCTGGGCCTATCTCCTGATGAGAGATTTGGTCAAACCTACGAGCATTCGCCGAACCTCTTCCAGGCTCGTCATCAGCTCGGCTGCGGCCTTGCTGTCAAGAAACCCCAAAGCAACTGCTACCTCCAGATGAGAGGACAGCTCGTACGCAGATCCGAGGGCGATATCTACGAAGCGAGCGAATTCGCGCGCTCCTCGGCGCCCGCAACCTTCGGCGAGGTTTGCGCCTATCGACACAGCCGCGCCCCTGGTTTGCTGCACAAGGCCGAACCCTTCTCTCGCCGGATACTTATCGGTCGCCCGATAGACCGCAACAACCAGGGACTTCGACTTCTGCCAAACGTGAAGGTCTCGGAAATCTCTCATGCGAGTGTCGTATCTCCCCGCAAGCCACGCTGCAATATCATTGCGAGCGGTTCAAGGTCCGATCTTCCGTCTTCCGTCTTCCGTCTTCCGCCTGAATCCCGCATCCGTGACCTCGTCGCGTCCGAGAGCGGTCGATGAAATCCCTCCTCATCGCCAACAGGGGCGAAATCGCGGTTCGGGTCATTCGGACCGCCCAGGAGATGGGGCTGCGAACGATCGCGGTTTATTCGGAACTCGATCGTGACGCCCTGCACGTCGAGATTGCCGACGAGGCCTGGAACATCGGTCCGCCGCCCGCCGCCGAGTCGTATCTCAACTCGGCTCGGATCCTGCAGGTGGCCCGGGCTGCCAAGGCCGATGCGATCCACCCCGGTTACGGATTCCTCTCCGAGAACGCCAAGTTTGCCCGCGACGTAGTGGCGGCCGGCCTGGTCTGGGTTGGTCCTCCTGCCGATGCCATCGAGGCAATGGGCGACAAGATCACCTCGCGACGCAGTGCCCAGGCCGCGGGAGTGCCAACCGTTCCCGGCACCACCGAGCCGTTGACGAACGTGGCCGAGGTGGCGGCCCTGGCCAGGGAGTTCGGGTTCCCCGTGGCGATCAAAGCGGCCCACGGCGGGGGCGGCAAGGGACTGCGGGTCGTTGACAGTCAAGACGACATCGACGCCGCCTTCGAGGGAGCCAGACGGGAAGCCGACGCCTACTTCGGAAGCCCCGAGGTCTACGTCGAGAAGTACCTTCCTCGACCTCGTCACATCGAGGCGCAGATTCTCTTCGACTCACACGGGAACGGTGTTTTCCTCGGCGAGCGAGATTGCTCGGTCCAGCGGCGCCACCAGAAGTTGATCGAAGAAACCCCTTCTCCGGGGTTATCGGCGGCGAACCGCAAAGCGCTGGGCAAGGCTGCGTTGGCGGCGGCGGAGACGTGCGGGTACGTGAACGCCGGAACCGTCGAGTTCCTCTTCGATCCCGAGGAGGGACGCTTCTACTTTCTCGAAATGAACACGCGTCTCCAAGTCGAACACACCGTCACCGAGATGGTGACCGGGCTCGATCTCGTCGAGTGGCAACTCCGGATCGCCGACGGTGAGAAGCTCACCTTCGACTCGGTGAAAACCAGCGGGCATGCCATCGAGTTCAGAATCAACGCCGAAGATCCGCTCAGGGGCTTCCTTCCATCACCGGG
>DATEEG010000033.1:0-6240 GCA_035281305.1 Acidimicrobiia bacterium
CGAGAGAGGTTGTGACTCCACCCACCTCACGAGCTGAACCTTCCACGAAACCAGAGGCGAAACCGGCCATCATCTCCTGAACAGGAGGCGTATTGCCCCGCCCTAAACGGCCGGTCAGTATCAACTCATCGTCAACGACGGTCGTCTCAGGGTCGGGGGGTACCACCTCGGCCGGCAGCACTTCCGGCGCACAAGCCGTGGCGATGGCAATCCAAGCAAAAAGAGGCCACCACAGTCGACACACGCAGCCATTCTCGCGAAGATCAGTTGAGGATGAGTTCGTGTTCAGCACACGCCTCGCCCTTTCCCTGGTGGGATGCGCCACTATCACGCGTTGGGTGGCGGCGCGGTGCGAAGCGAGGGGTCTGGTTTCGGTCGATCCTAAGAGGATGTCCCCCATTGGCACGGTCGTAATGGAGTATGGCTAGTGGTGACCGATGACGCACTTGTCGTTCGTGCCGAGCAATCGTTTGAGGCTTTTTACAGGTCTAACTATCGGCAGGTTCTTTGCTGTGTGTACGCGCTCATCGACCGCTCGTGGGCTGAAGATCTAACTCAGGAGGCGTTCGTCGTTGCGAGTCAGCGCTGGGAGGAGATAAGAACGTTGGAGAACCCGGGAGCGTGGGTACGGAGGGTCGCCATCAATCGGGCTGCATCAGCATTTCACCGGCGCAGAGCCGAGACCCGTGCTCTTCTCCGCCTCTCCGGCTCCCAGCACGAAGTAGTTCCAGCGATGTCAGAAGCCGCTGAGGAAGTGTGGACAGCTGTGAGATCGCTACCGCGTCGGCAGCGAGAAGCGATCGTCTTGTGCCTGGTGGCGGGCTACTCACGCCTGGAAGTAGCAGAGATCATGAGCGTGAGCGTTGAGACTGTGAAAACGCATCTCGAGCGGGGCCGGCAAACCCTGGCTGGAATTTTGAAAGAGAGCACGGAATGAGTGTCGAGTCGCGTCTCCGTCAGGCAACCTCGGAGTTGGAACGTTCGCTCTCTCAGGTCGCGATCCCGGATATGAACAGTTCGAAGCCACGGCCTGCACTTGGGATTGTGGCCGGGGCTATGGCGGTATTAGTGGTTGCTCTCGCGGTCTCGTGGTCGCGAGTGGCGCCAAATTCGCTTCCGCCTCAACTTCCCTCTAGTCCTTCGGAAGTCAGCGGATCAACAACCAGGACCAGCGAAATCGGAGCGGTAACGACTCCACGTCGAATGGCCGGATCCATATCCGTCGTGGATCCGCGTGAACACCAAGAGCGGGTCCTGGCGGGTTTGGCCTTCGACGTCAGCTCGCTGGGTCCGGAATATGAGCTGGTTGGTGTGGACGATCCGGAAGCTCTTCGATCGTGGTTCATGCCGGTCGTTTGGAGCGGGTCAGATGAGTGGGTGTGGACGGTGGTGGGTCAAGTTGCCGGATTCGAGATGCCCGTGGTTGTTGGGAAGACAGACAACGAGGCGGTGGTTTGCGCGGGCCATGACTCGGGAGTGATGTCCTGTGTCGGGGAAGGCTTCCGGGCGGTGTCAGACGGGGAGTACTCACCTGCCGTGTGGCTCGTACCTGAGTTGACGGAGGTGGTTGGCTTCTCCGAGCATGACAATACCGGTTGGCAGATTCCCTCTGGAGGGGCAGTCGCTTTTCCTCGGTTCCACCGTTCAAGCAGCGCAACCCTCACTGCCTTCAATCGAGACGGTGGTGTGGTGGGTCAAGTTGAGTTCGGTCAGGTGGTGGAAGTGAACGAACTGTTCGACCAACTTCCACAGCCACCAACGGTCGACCTAGTGCGAGCACTCCTCGAGCGTGGGGTTCCTTCTGTTTCAAATGCTCACATCATCGACACGAGCTCGTCCGGGGAGGCGCTCCTTGGCATTGCCCAGGGGCTCATCGTCGGATTCACTCACGTTGATGGTTCGGAAAGCTACGCCATCATCGTCAGCGATGGCATTCGTGGAGTCGCCTTCTGGTCGGTACAGCGGGCAGCCTTGAATAGTGAACTAGCGGAGAACATCGTCGCCGAAGACCGCAACGGCTATCAGTCGGCTGAGGATGGCTCACGTCTAATCGTCCTAAGAGGACTAAGCATTCAAGATGTCGTGGATCGTTGGAACGCCAGCCTCGATGCTCCATAGCCACGTTTCCACCCGAACCAATCCCCTGACTCAGGATCCCAGGTCGAGCTCCTCCCTTCGATCCTGGTGAACGGCATAACCAGCATATATGAAACAATTGTTTCATTTATGCTGGTAGCCTGTCTGGGCGATGGACTTCATCCACCCGCTGCAGACCATGGTGCCTGGCGTCCAAGGGCGCATCCTGGCGGTGCTAGCAGAGACCACCGCCGAGTTGAATCTGCGGACCATCGCCTCGATCGCCGACGTCAGCGAGGCGCAAGCTTCCCGTGTTCTCCCCGGACTGGTGGCCATCGGACTGGTGGAGCGCCGCGAGGCGCCGCCATCGGCCCTGTTTCGACTGGTCCGCAACCACATTGCCGCCGGACCCATTCTCGCTTTGTCGCGGAGCAGAGACCGAATGATTCTGGAGATGCGCGAAATCGCCGAGGGACTGCCTGTCTCACCGGCGAGCGTGATCATCTTCGGCTCGTTCGCTCGAGGAGAGGCGGATGCCGAAAGTGACATCGACACCCTGGTGATCCGTCCTAGCGGTGTCGGTGAGTCGGATGAGGCGTGGTCTGCAGCAGTCCAGCAATGGATTGACCGCGTCGGTGAGGTGAGCGGGAACCGCGTGGAGGTACTCGAGGCCGATGAGGACGGGGTGCCGGCACGCCTCCATAGTGGAAGGAATGTCTGGCAGGACATCGAACGCTATGGGTTGATCATCCACGGGAGAGCTGTCGACTCGTACAAGTCGGTGTTACGTGGCTAAGGCGATCAAGACCCGACCGGTGACCATGCTCCAGGTGCGCGAGTTCCTGGCCAAGGCCGATGAGTTTCTCCTTGCTGCCACGACCGAATTGGAGGCGGAACGCAGCATCGCCGCGACGAGCCTCGCTATCCATGCTGGAATCAACGCCGCAGACGCCGTTTGCGGTGCCCGCCTAAAGAAGCGAGCAGCAGGCCAGGACCACTGGGACACGATCAGCCTGCTCGGTCAGGCCGGAGATGATGGATCTCGGCTCGCCAAAGACTTGCAGCGCCTGCTTCCGTTGAAGACCACGGCGGAGTACGAACCCGACGACATCCCCCTGCCGAAAGCTTCCACCGCAGTGCAACGAGCCAAGCGATGTGTCGATGTCGCTCGACGGGTCGTGGCGACCCTCTGACGAATCGCTTCCGGACTCCTCACGGACTCCCCGACCCTACGCGCCAGGTCAGCGCAATGAAACCGCCGGTCTGAAAGACCGTAGGTCGGCAGTTCGATGCTGCCCCCAGGCCTGCTTACGCCGGCGGTAGCTGCTGAGGCAGAGCAGGCATCTCAGGGATAACGGCTCCCGCTGAAATCTGCCCAGGCGCGCCAATGAGCAGCAGTCACTGTTCGCGAGAATCCGGATCTCATGAGACTCGTCCCGCCCAGGTACTGGATCACCCGTGAGGTGATATGCGGTTCTTAAGACCCCTTGCGATCGGGATGTTGCTGAGCGCCGTTGCCTGTAGCCCCTCGGCCTCGACCACGACCGCTGTGGAAGGGGAGGGTCGGGCGTGGGCTGCCATAGTCCAGAGGGAGGCGGGGTTCGAGGCCGAGCCCGTGGTAGGGATCTATCGGGTCTGTTACGCCATCTGCTCCCGGGCTCGGGTGACCGTGGAGGTGGTCGTCTACCCGGATGGCACTGCGGCCACCATCGATCGGCAACCCCCGGGCGATCACAACTCCTCGTTTCAGCTGAGGACGATTGACCTGGCCGCTAGCGACCTCGGCCAGGTGACGGAACTGATGCAGTCGGCTGGGCTCACCACCGGAGGAATCCGTGCGGTGGGTAACCGAGATGGGGTGGTCGATGGCAACGGGATCGTGTTCGTGGCCCTGGTCGGTTCGACCCTGACCCAGCTCCACGTCCCCCAGCTCGACCCCGAGGATCCGGAGCCCGACCGTCGCCCGTTGAGCGAGTTGCGTTCATTACTCCAAGCACGGCTTGACACCGAGCAAGGCGAGGTTCTGCCATCAAATTGGGTCATGCTGGGCGAAGTCGTGCGAGGTGAGGAGTTGTCGTTCGTGTGGGATCAACCCGAACGCCCCCAGGGCGAACCCCCCTGTCTCGCCTTCGATCCGGCCCAACTCCCCGCCGAACTGGCCGGTCTGGTTAGCCAGGAGGAACACGATGCCCACTGGATCAAGTTCGGCGAGTCCTCCCACGCCATGGTGGGAAGGATCCTCCTTCCCCACGAGGAGGGCTGCCGCGACGTGCAGTCCCTTGTCAACCGCATCCAAGCGGCCGAGGACAACCTCAACCTGGGAAGAGGAGGATGACCATCCGGTTGCGCCTCCTTACCGAGTACCGCCAGCCCGCCGACCGACCTGGGCTAGAAGCAGGCCCGCGGCTCATAATCATCTGACGCAGGCTCATAGACCGCGACTACACCTATGCCGGGGACGGCGTATTCGATTCGTTCGGCAGTCACCAGTTCCATGGTGCCAAACACCGTCAACTCCGGATGGCCCGGATCGCCCCCGACCAGCCCGGGAATCTGAGCGGGTGCGCCGGTCACCGTGTCACCGATCCAAAAGTGACCGTTGAACTGTCCCAACTGACTCCAGCCCAGACAGTTGGCGGTGAAAGGCTTGGCATAAGTGACGCCGGTTTGGAGTGTGACGCCGTCTTCGGCCAGCGGTAGGTCCAAGTCCGGAGCGCTCAGATCAAAGGGCGGGGCCATCAGGCCGTCCAGCGGGCCCACCGTCCAGAAGAGATTGACCGGATCAGCTCGATCCATCACGGCCACAACCTGTCCGTTGGTGCCGATGGCACCGAACCCACCGGCCATCTCCGGTGCCGGCCGGAGCCGGCGCCACGTGCCGTCGTAGAGCCAGATTCCGAGGAACTCCTGGCGGCAGCTAGATAGATCTTGGTAGCAGTACTTGGGATCGAATCGGGCAATTCCGGGACCGGCCACTGCCAAGGGTCCCGAACCCGAAATGGCCTCATGCAATCGACCCCCGTCGCCGAAGACCTCAGGTGTCGAAGGCAGCCTGTCCCAATGCAAGCCGGTGGTCGACTGCCAGATCGGTTCGGCGGCTGAGGCACCCGACTGGCCAATGACGACGAACTCGGAACCGCTCCAATTGACGGCAGCCGGCGAGTCGTTATCGCCGGGCAGGGTCGTCGCCGTCCAGTGTCGGCCGTCCTCACTCCATATGACCGGGATGGGACCAGGAGCCCGATCCAACCTGCCCACCGCCACCACCCGGTCATCGCTCGCCGCCACCGATGTGAGGTCCACCAACACTCCGGTCTCAGGTGGAAGCGCCACCTCCTCCCAGGATCCACCGGCTGAGATACGAAGAGCCGGCTGAGATGGTTCGGACGTCACGCCCACTGCGATCAAAGTCTCTCCCAATTCCGCGAGGTCCGAGACCATCCAATCGCCCAGGGATGTGACCGCGTCCTGAGTCACCAGCAGGGAAGTCGGGCCCGCATCTGTCGCAGCGTTGACGATCACAGCCGGCCGGCCATCTGACATCGCCAACGACTTGGCACCCACCCACTGCGCCGGGGACACCGGAACCTCCGCCCAGTCTTCAAGCGGCTCCGCTCCGGTCTTACCGATGACCCAGGAACGAAACCTGAGCTGGTCCCGAACTGAGATGGCGACCACATCTGCGCCGAGACTGGCGAAGCCAACCACGATTTCCCCGGGTGGAAGCGTCGTCGTGTGCCATCCGGCGCCTTCGCGATCGGTGGTGGCAGTGGAGGTGGCGGCGGTCGTTGGCTGGGGTGTTGTGACCGGTGCCGACGTGGGCGACGGCTCAGTGGCAACGCATGCGGAAACGACGACCAGTACAGCCCATGCCGGAGTACTTCGGCGACCGCGGCGCACAGTCAGAAACTACTCCGTGTGGCGAAACCCGAGCAAGGGCCTGGGGCGTGATGGCGAAAGCTAAGGGTCGCCCTCACGCCAGGACCCGGTAGAGGCCGTTAGCGGTTCTGGCCCCTGATTGCACCCCCGGGATTAGCCACCGTGTGGACGTTGGTGTAGGTCTCCCCGGCTCTCATCTTCTCGATCAGTTGCTCGAAGTCGGCCAGCCCTCCCGGGCACTCCGGGGAATCCGGCCGGGGGATCACCTGAGCGGCGGTAACCACG
>DATEEG010000034.1:0-2599 GCA_035281305.1 Acidimicrobiia bacterium
CGGCCCGGACAGTAGATGAAGGAAACTGCCCTCACTGCTCGCACGGGCGCCGATCGAAGCGTCGAGGTTCCCCCTTGCCGACATAGGTCGGTCGGCCTAGGCTGGCGTTTCAAGGAGGTGGGGACGATGGCCACATTTGACGGCCAGCTGCACCGGGGTGAGGACACCCCGCCTGAGCGGGCTCATGTTCAGATCGAAGACGGCCGCTGCCGTCTGTTCACCGATCGTCGCCGTCTCGGCTCATGGGACCTGACCGAGATTCAGGCTGAGCGGGTGGGCGTCCTCCGCTTCCACATCACCGCCGGGGAGTATTCGTTCTCCTTCCAGCCCAACGACCCCACCGGCTTTTCGGATGCCGTAGGGGCCACAGTCGACCTGCGCTCGACCAGGAGTCGATTCGGCCTGGCTGATCGGGTCCGGGCCGCCACCGGCCGCAACTGACCCAGCCACAATCGCCTCGCCCCTCCTTCCCGGACCGACGGTCCGAAAACGGCCGGCGTCCCTGGCGTGGGGTCAAAACCGTCGCTGCGGTCGGGATCGGCACCCTGGCGGTCGAAGCTGCGTACGCAGTCTTGCGAAAGGTGCCGTTCCAGGAGGAGTTCGACGCCAGCGGGACCACAGGATCCCCTGACGGCACACCGCTGCTGATGGTGGTGGTCGGTGACTCCTCGTGCACCGGGCCTGGCGTCGGGGAACCTTCGGAAATCTGGTGCCGTTTGGTTGCGGCCCGAATCGCCGAACGGGGCTATTGCGTGACACTCAAATCCTTTGCCGTGGGCGGGGCTACTAGTTCGAGTGCCCTCCAGATCCAGGTGCCGGCCGCCGAGACCATGAACGCCGACCTCACCCTGGTCGCCGTCGGGACGAACGACGTAATCCATCAGGTTTCACTTGCCGCGCTCGAGAAGAACCTCGACGAAACGGTTCGGCGCCTCACCCGGGTGAGCAAGCGGGTGGTGGTGGCCGGGATCGGCGACCTCGGAACGGTCCCGCGCCTGTTACCGCCCCTGCGGCAACTGGCTTCCCGACGGGGCCGGCGGGCGGACGAGGTTCAGGCCAGGGTCGCCGAGCGCCACGGAGCGATCAAGGCGGATCTCTGGGGAGCCGCGGCCGAGGCGTTCCGAACGGACCCCTCGATCTTTTCCCCCGACCTGTTTCATCCTGCCGCTCCGGGCCACGTCGTCTGGGCCGACGCTGCCTGGGAAGCGCTCGAGTCGCACCTGCTTGTTTGATGGACCCGGCGGCCGCCGCTCTGCTCGACCGGTCGCGGGTCGCGACGCTGGCCACGGTGCTGGCCGACGGACGTCCACACTTGGTGCCGGTGGTGTTCGCATTGGACGGGGTCGATGTTGTCACCTCGGTCGACGGCAAGCCCAAGACGGGCAAGGTCCTGGCCCGCATCGAGAACATCGCCCGCGACCCCCGGGTGACTCTGCTCGCCCACCATTACGAGGAGGACTGGTCGAGGCTGGCATGGGTCCGCGTCGACGGAAACGCCTCGGTCGAAGATGGCGGTGAGTCGTTCGCGCGCGCGCTGAAATCTCTGAGGGACCGCTATCCCCAGTACGAGTCGGTCGACCTGACCGGACCGGTCATCCGCATCTCAGTAGAAAGCACAGCGACCTGGGAGGCGACACCCCGGTAGCGGACGGCAGTCACGGCGCAACCTCGACCAATCCCGATTCGGTGGCGAGGGCGTCCATCCACACATCGCGGTCCGTCATCGGCAACGTGTCGACCACGCGTCGGTCAACGGTGGCTCCGATCAGGTAGGGCCGGCCCGGGAGGGACGAAAGCAGCTCGTCGTAATAGCCCTTGCCATGACCGAGCCGCCCGCCATCCCGGGCGAACAGGAGGCCGGGCACGAGCACCGCTTCGATCCCGTCCGATGCGATCGGTTTGGCGTCGGGCCGCGGCTGCAGGTAGCCGAAGCGATGCCGTTCCAGCGGTTCTTCGAGGGCGTGAATGGTCAAAGGGCCGGTGCGCGGAGTCCTGGTGACTGCCAGCGTCAGCGCGGGATCGCTCCGCAGACCTCCCAGATCAACCTCGCCCGGCATCGCCAGAAAAGTCAGCACGGTCGTCCACTCATGACGACGCAGAACCTCCCGGACAGTTGCGGTGATGGCTGCGGACTCCGCCGAAGTCGTCGGCGCGATCGAGGCTGCAAGCGACCGCAGCTTCTTCTTCTCGTCAGCAATCGCCCGTTCCGATTCATCGATCACGCGGTCACGATAAGGCTTGAATCGCTAACGTCGCAACGATGAGGCTGCTGCAGACGCTCATCCGCACTGTCCTCACTCTGACCTTCGGCTTTCTCTCCACGCTGATCGCCGCCCCCGTGGTGATAGTCATTGCCCGGGTCAACCCGACGAGCCCCAACATCGAAAAGATCGCCCGGGCCTGGAGCCGGTTGTGGTTGGCCATGGCGGGCTGCACCCTCGAGGTGGTTGGCGGTGAACTGGTCGATCACAACCGATCGCACATCGTCGTCGCCAATCATCTCTCGGTGCTGGACATCATGGTTTGTTTCCTGGCAGTCCCCGTGCCGATTCGCTTCCTGGCCAAGAAGGAACTGTTCAAAATCCCCATCCTGGCCCCG
>DATEEG010000035.1:0-8765 GCA_035281305.1 Acidimicrobiia bacterium
GGTGCTCCTTCGCGCGGTCGCAGGGAATAGGGGGACACTCCAGTTGCCCCGAACCCGTTTCGAAGCCAATCGACGAAGACGCGACCACGGCGTTCTTTCTTGAGAAACTCGGTCGTCAATCGGTCGGGGTGGCGCAACGACAACAGGTGAGCCGCGGCCAGGGCCAACCGGCCCAGCGAATCGAACGAGATAGTCGGGGAGAGGGGCACAACCACGTGAAAGCCCTTCGATCCCGTGGTCATGACCCACGAGGGAACGTCGAGTTCGGAGAGCAGGCTGTGGACTTCGGTTGCCCCGAAGCGGGCACCGTCGAGGTCCCCGTCAGTCGGATCGAGATCGAACACCAACCGGTCGGGATGTTCGAGGTCATCCTTTCGAAAGCAGGGGATGTGGAACGTGATCGTGTTCTGGTTCGCCAGGTAGAGGAGGCCGTCGAGATTCGTGATGGCGGGGTAACTGACGGTCCCGCCTTGCTTCGGGAGATCGATGCGCTCGATGAACGCAGGAAACCCCTTGCCGGCGTTCTTTTGCATGAATCCGGGCTTGTCGATCCCGCTCGGAAATCGCTGGAGGGTGAGCGGCCGCCCCACCAGATGAGGCAGCATCAGCTCGGCTGCAGCCAGGTAATAAGCCACCACCTCCCCCTTTGTCACACCGTCCTTCGGGAAGAGGACCTTTTGCGGGTTGGAGACTTCGATCAAGCAGTGATTCTCCCATCTCTGTCGCTACACGCCTGGTCGGATACCATTAACGGTCCCAGTGACCGACACCCGTGCGCCCCTCGATCCCACCGAATTCGGCCCCAATATGTGGCTCATCGATGAGATGTACCGCCAGTTCCTCGACGATCCGGACTCGGTGAGTGAAGCCTGGCGGGAGTTCTTCGAGGACTACAAGCCTCATTCGGCGGAATTGAAAAAAGCGGACGCCAAAACAGAGACGCCAGACGCCAGGGCAGAGACGCCAGACGCCAGACGCCAGACGCCAGAACTGGAAACGCGACCGGTAGAGCTGCAAGGTCCCCCGACTCAAGTCCCGAAACCCAAACCTCAAGCCGACGCGCCTCTCGACGTAACGCCTGCCGACAAAACGCCTACCGACGGCCAACCGATCCTCTCCCCACTACGGGGCGCCGCAGCCGTTGTTGCCGAGCGGATGGAGGCCAGCCGCGACATTCCCACGGCCACCTCGGTCAGGACCATCCCGGCCAAGCTTCTCGAGGTGAATCGTCAGATCATCAACAACCAGTTGAAGCGCCTCACCCAGGGCGGCAAGGTCAGCTTCACCCACCTGATCGGCTGGGCGATCGTGAAGGCTCTCAAAGAGACACCCGATCTCAACGTTGCCTTCGCCGAGATCGACGGCAAGCCCCACATTGTCCGGTATCCACACATCGTCCTTGGCCTGGCGATCGACATGACACGCAAAGACGGCAGCCGGGGTTTGGTGGTTCCCAACGTCAAGGCAGCCGAAACCCTCGACTTCAAGCAGTTCTGGGTCCTGTACGAGGAGTTGGTCCACAAAGCTCGAACGAACCGGCTCAGTCCAGACGACTTCGCCGGAACCACGGCCACCCTCACCAACCCCGGGACCATCGGCACCATCCAGTCGGTGCCCCGATTGATGCCCGATCAGGGTGTCATCATCGGCGTGGGGGCGATCAGCTACCCACCGGAATACCTGGCGGCCGATGCCGCGTTCCTTGCTCGCCAGGGTATCGGCCGCATCGTCACTTTGACGTCGACCTACGATCACCGTGTCATCCAGGGCGCCCAGTCGGGCGAGCTTCTGGCCCGGATCCACTCCTTCCTCCTGGGCGAGGACGCCTTCTACGACGAGATCTTCGCTTCTCTCGCAATCCCCTATACGCCGGCCCGCTGGGCGATCGACGACAACCCGCCGGTCGGGAGCCCGGACTGGGCCCACAAGCAGGCCAACGTCTCCCGTCTGATCAATGCCTACCGGGTTCGCGGCCACCTCATCGCCGACCTCGATCCCCTCCGCCAGAACCCGCCCCGGATGTATCCCGAACTGGACCCGTTGTTCTACGGCCTCACCATCTGGGACCTCGATCGCGACGTTGCCACGGGGGGCATCGAAGGCACCCAGGTGATGCCCCTCGGCACGGTGCTCGCCCGGCTGCGCGACGCCTACTGCCGGACGGCCGGCATCGAGTACATGCACATGCAGGAGACCGATCAGAAGCGATGGATTCAAGAGCGGGTCGAGGTGCCGCGGGTCGAACTCTCGCAAGACGAGAAGCGGCGCATACTTCGAAAGCTCAATCAGGCAGAAGCCTTCGAGCGCTTCCTCCACACCAAATATGTCGGGCACAAGCGGTTCGGTCTCGAAGGCGCGGAGTCCGTGATTCCGATGCTCGACTCACTCCTCACCGCCGCGGCGGCGGCCGGAATGGAGGAGGCGGTAATGGGCATGGCCCACCGCGGGCGCCTCAACATCCTCGCCAACGTCATCGGCAAGGACTACGACAAGATGTTTCGTGAGTTCGAAGGCGATCTCGACCCGGAGACGACCGGCGGGTCGGGCGACGTCAAATACCATCTCGGGTTCTCGGGCAAGTACGAAACCGCCGACGGCTCGATGGTCGGTGTCCAACTGGTCGCCAATCCGAGCCATCTGGAAGCGGTGGATCCGGTCCTGGAGGGCGTGGTTCGGGCCAAGCAGGAGAAAAGGGGCCCCGAAGGTCACAGGCAGGTTCTCCCGATCCTGATCCACGGTGATGCCGCCTTTGCCGGTCAGGGCGTCGTGGTCGAGACGTTTCACCTTTCCCAATTGCGGGGATATCGGACGGGGGGAACGGTCCACATCGTGATCAACAACCAGGTGGGTTTCACAACGTCGACTCTCGACGCCCGTTCGAGTTTTTACGCCACCGACGTCGCCAAGACCGTGGCCGCTCCCATCATCCACGTCAACGGGGATGACCCCGAGGCGGTATGGCGAGTAGCCCGGCTCGCGTTTGCCTTCCGGGAAGCGTTCAACCGTGACGTCGTGATCGACATGATCTGTTATCGGCGCCGCGGGCACAACGAGGGCGACGAACCGTCCTACACGCAGCCGTTGATGTACAAGCTGATCGACCAGATGCGGTCGGTGCGGAAGCTCTACATGGAGCGACTCGTGAACACCGGCGACATCTCGGTCGAAGATGGCGAGGCGCTACTTCAGGAGTTCCACGAGTTCCTCGATCGCGCTTTCCAGGAGACCAAGCAGTCTGCCCCGGCGGCGCCGCCCCAGCGCATCCAACCGATGAGCGGAGAAGAGCCGATCACGGCGGTGCCGATCGAGGAGCTCGAGGAGACACTTCGATTCTGCACCGTTCCCCCTGAGGGCTTCACAGTCCATCCGAAGCTGGTCAAGATGCTGGAAGAGCGAGCCAACTCCATCTCGGTTGGTGCGATCGACTGGGGTACCGCCGAGACCCTGGCGATCGGGTCGATAGCCCGCCAGGGATTTCCGGTTCGGCTGGCGGGTGAGGATTCCCGCCGTGGCACCTTCAGCCACCGTCACGCCGAACTCACCAGTTACGACTCCGGGGTCGAGTGGACGCCGCTACAGATTCTCACTTCCGGGGCGACCAGGGTCCGGGTGGTCGATTCGCCGTTGTCCGAGTTCGCGGCTGTTGGGTTCGAATACGGTTACTCGGTCGAGTGGCACGAGGCGTTCGTCGCCTGGGAGGCCCAGTTCGGTGACTTCGGAAACGGCGCTCAGGTCATCATCGACCAGTTCATCGCCGCCGGAGAGGCCAAGTGGGGCCAGCAGTCGGGTCTGACCCTGCTCCTGCCGCACGGATACGAAGGGCAGGGGCCGGAGCACTCCTCCGGGCGAATCGAGCGGTTCCTCGAATTGTGCGCCAATGAGAACATGAGAGTTGTGGTGCCGAGCACTACCGGGCAGTACTTCCACCTCCTTCGGCGTCAAGCGCTCCTCCGTCCCCGAAAACCCCTGATCGTCTTCACTCCCAAGTCGCTTCTTCGCACCAGGGAATCGTTTTCCCCGGTCGAGGTATTCACGACGGGTCGCTTCGAGCCGGTTCTGGAGGACGGAGTCGCCTCCACCGGAGCCCGGCGGCTGGTGCTGTGCTCCGGAAAGGTGTACCACGATCTGGCTCGCCGTCGAGCCGAGGCGGAATTGACCGACGTCGCCATCGTTCGGCTCGCCCAGCTCTACCCACCTGAAACCAATGCGCTGACCAGCCTCGCTTCCAGACACCCCGCAGCCGAACTCGTGTGGTGTCAGGAGGAACCGGAGAACATGGGGGCCTACAGGTTCTTGTGGTTTCACCTTCGTCAGATCTTTGGTCGTGAGCCCGCGTACGCGGGTCGGAAAGCATCAGCCTCGCCGGCGACCGGGTCGAACAAGGTTCATCAGGCCGAACAAGCCGCCCTAGTGAATTCGGCGCTCGGGCTCTAGGCCGGCGCCTCCTGAGGGGGCAGGTAACGGGCCTTGTGGAAAACGCCGCCACGGACGGTGATCTCCCATGTGGATCCCTTCTTGCAATCGAAGTCCCCCTTCAGCGTCATTCCCTTGTTGACCATCCAATTCATGACTTCCGGAATCACGTCGCCATGAGAACAAAGCACTGCGTTGGTCCCGATCAAGCTGCGAAGGAGGTCGCGGGTGGCCTTTCCGCCCTCACCTTCGGCCAGGGCGGGGTGTTCCACGACTTCGAGCCCGGCAGCTTCGGCGAGCGGCTGCACGGTTTGGACGCAGCGGACGTAGGGGCTGGTGAAGACCGCTTCGATGTGTTGGTCGCCTAGCGCCTTGGCCAGGCCGGCGGCCTGCATCTCGCCTCGTCGGGAGAGTGGCCGGAGGGCGTCGTCTCCCGGCCAGCTCTGGCGATCGCCGGCCGCTCCATGCCGAACCAAGTACAGCGTTCCGGTGGTGAGCACAGCGTCGAGATCGACCTTTGCCAACATCTGGCGGTCATGGTCGTAGGTGAGGAGACCGGGGACCTCGTCGGGGTCGAGCCAGCGAATTTCGTCGACTTCATCGTTGGGGATGAACTGCCCCGGTTCGGCAACACGCATCCCGTACCAGCGCACCAGCTTGGGTACCCCGTTGACCGAATACGTGGTCTCGCCCAGAATCGAGACCGGGTGTGGTCGCTGACCTGTCTCTTCGATCACCTCGCGGAGGGCCGCCTCTAGCGAATCCTCACCCGGTTCGTTCTTTCCTTTGGGGAAAGTCCAGTCGTCATATCGTGGACGGTGGACAACCAGAATCCGGAGGCCTTCGGGGGTCGGGCGAACGACCAGGCCGCCCGAGGCTGCGATGGTTTTGACCATAGGCCCGATTCAACCAGTTCCTGGCGGGGTCGAGGCCGGGCTCAGGTTCGCGAGCCCGGGCCCGATCAGAGTCGCCCGATCAGGGGTCCCAGAAGAGGACTGCCAGATGTGATGCGAGATCAGACCTGGTTGGGGAGGGGGATCTGCTCGGTTGTGAAAGACGCCGGCGTCTTGGAAGTCTCGACCGCAGTCAGGTCGATCGACAACGAGCCACAGTGTCGGCAGGTTCGGCGGACGATCCCTCCGCCAGCTTCATTGCTCGGTCCGAATCGGTGATGCCCGACTCGACAGTCGATCATCGCCCTCCGGCGGGAAAGCTTCCGGCGGTTTCGAGGCATAGTCGGACTCTAGCCACTCAGAGCGGTCAAAGCCCGTTTTCCGTGGCCGGATGACACCCCGTTACGGAACCGCGTCCGCATCTCTCGCCGTCTCACCCTCATGAAGCGTCTCCTTCCTCTCATCGTTCTCGTGGTGTCTTGGTTCATCCAGGCAAGTCCCGCCCAAGGTTGCAGCTGTGCTCTGCTGGAGCCCGATCAGTTGTTGGAGTTCGCTCCGACCGCTTTTGTCGGATTTGTGGTGGCAGTCCCCGAAGTCGGTGGGGGCGGGGGGTCCGTCGTCTACACATTCGAGGTGGAGACTGTCCTGGCCGGCGAAGTTCCGTCGATGGTCGAAGTGAACACCGCCGGTGACAGCGCCGCCTGTGGGTTTGAGGCCACCCTGGGAACCCGGATGGCAGTTTTCGCCACCGACGAGGGCGACGGCGTGCTCGGTTCGGGCCTGTGCTCGACGAGCGACGCCGATCTGGCTATCGAGATACTGGGGCCCGGCACCCCTCCTACCTCCGGTGGTGTCCCGGGTCCGGAAGGCAGCACCTTCGATTGGCAGGCAGTCGGGCTTGGAGCCGGCGGCTTCGTGGTCGTGGCGGCGGTCTGGCTCGCCGGCCGGCGCCGGGGCTGAGAGCTTCAGCCGGCCATGACCTTCGTGATCCCTGCCAGGACTCTGGCCGGCGTGATGAGAGCGTGGCGCTCGATGGCGAACTGTGGCCACGGTGTGTCTAACCCCGTGATCCGCACTATCGGCGCTCGCAACGAGTAGAGGGCTCGTTCGGCCACCACCGCCGAGACGTCGGCGCCCACGCCGGCGGCGCCCTGTGGTTCCTGGACGACGACGAGGCGGCCGGTTTTCGCCACCGATTCCAGAACTGTCTCTCGGTCCCAGGGAAAGAGCGTCCGCAGATCGATGATCTCCACGGATGCGGCCGCCTGTTCGGCCGCCCGGGCCGACACCGGCACCATGCCTCCATAGGTCACGACCGTGACGTCGGATCCCTCGCGGACGACCCGGGCCCGACCGATGGGGATCGTGTAGGGAGAGGTCGGGACGTCCTCCCTGCCGGCCCGGTACAAGACTTTCGGCTCGAGAAATATCACCGGATCGTCTCCCTCCAGGGCCGCGGTGAGGAGGCCCTTGGCGTCGATCGGATTCGAAGGGCAGACCACCACCAATCCCGGGGCATGGACGAAATAAGCCTCGGGGGAATCGCAATGATGCTCATGAGCACCAATCCCGGCTCCGCTCGGAAACCTGATCACGATCGGGAGGCTCACATGGCCGCGCGTTCGGTAACGAAACCTTCCGAGATGGCTCACGATCTGGTCGAACGCCGGGTACACGAATCCGTCGAACTGAATTTCGGCAACGGGTCGTGAGCCTGCAATCGCCATCCCAATGGCCGTCCCGACGATGCCCGATTCGTTGAGCGGAGTATCGATGACCCGCTTCTCGCCGAATCGTTCCTGCAACCCTTCGGTGATTCGAAAGACGCCACCGGAAATTCCGACGTCTTCACCCAGGAGAATTGTCTCCGAACGTGCTTCCATCGCCTCGGACAGGGCTGCGTTTATCGCCTCGGCCATCGTCCAGTGGGCCGTTGGCCCCGCTACCAACGGATCCGTGCCGACCCGCCAGATCTCGTCAGCGGCAAAGTCGGTAAGCGGCTCGTCGGCCGCTGCCTGCATGTCGTGAAGTTGTTCGATGACGATTTCGGGAACACGCGAGAAAGCATGCCGGGCAACTTCGTCGCGGGTCGGGAGAGGCCTGGCTTCGATCTCGGTGATTGCGGCCTCGACGCGGTCGGCGACCTCCAGCGCGACCTTGTCACCGAGTTGTTCGTCCCATTCCCCTCGGGAGAGCAAGTGCTTGCGCATGCGCTCTATGGGGTCCTTCTCCCTCCATTCCCTCTCTTCATTGGCAGAGCGGTACCGCCGGGCGTCGTCGGCGGTGGCGTGAGCACCGTAACGGTAAGTGAGGGCTTCTATCAGCGTCGGTCCGTCCCCGGCGCGGGCCCGGGCTGCTGCCTCTCGGACCGCTTGATAGACGGCGAACACATCCATTCCATCGACTCGCACCCCGGGGAATCCGTACGCCTCCGCCTTCTGGGCGATGGTCGCAGACGCCGTCTGCTTTTCGTAAGGGACCGAGATTGCGTAGAGGTTGTTGGAACAGATGAATACGACCGGCACCTCCCATACTCCGGCGAAGTTCATTCCGGAGTGGAAGTCCGTTTCCGAAGTTGCGCCGTCCCCGAAATAGACGGCGGTGACGGTGTCCAACTGTCGGAGCTTGGTGACGTAGGAGTATCCGACCGCATGAGCGAGTTGGGTTGCGATCGGCACCGTGGTGATACCCATCCGCAGCCGCGCAATATCCCAACCATCGTTGGGCAGGCCTCGCCAGTACGACATGACCGTTTCCATCGGAACACCCCGGGCCAACTGCACGCCGTGCTCTCGATAGGACGGGAAGACGAAGTCGTTGTCGTCCAGAGCGAGGGCGGAACCGATCTGGACTGCCTCCTGACCCTCGAGCATCGGGTACGTGCCGATCCGTCCCTGTCGTTGTAAAGCAAGCATCCGGCGATCGAACTCGCGGCTGAGGACCATCAACCGGTACATCTCGCCGGCGACGGAGGGGTGGATCCCGGGATCGGCTCCCGTGAGAGAGCCGTCGGGAGCCAGGACCTGCGCGGTCGGGTACGAGGTCACAGATTTCGAAGTTTGCCACAGATGCGCCGGTTGCTGGCGGGCGCAGCCCCGGAGGGTGAAGTGGTGGATACCTGAGGGGCGGACTGCTTTATGCGGAGATGGCGAGTCTTATCGGGGGGCCGTTGGTGGGTCGCCAGCCGATGAGTCTTCGGCGGTGGGTTGGGCTGTCGGGGTCGATGGTGAAACCGAGTTGATGGATGGCTTTTGCCCGGGATCCTCCTTCATCAAACTTGCGCCCGAGAGAGTGACCAGAGCGGAAAGCTCGAATCTGGCGTCTGGCGTCTGGCGTCTGGCGTCTGGGTCCGGCGTCTGGGTCCGACGTCCCAAACGACGGAACCCGCCCATGGTGGGGGCGGGTCGCCGGAAGAGAGAAGCGGCTGATTGGCTGGTGGGGAAGCTTCCCTCCGGCCGA
>DATEEG010000036.1:0-2736 GCA_035281305.1 Acidimicrobiia bacterium
CCCAGACGATCAGGCACCTGCTGGGCATGTGCGCTTACGTGTCGGCCGAGCGCGACGGAGAGGATCCACAGGACGTCGATCTGTTCGTTCGTCTCCGTGAAGCTATCTGGGATGGCACCAAAGGACTCGACCCGTCCGAGACTTGATTCGCTGGAACCGTGGTGGCACGAGGCCCTCGGGCAAATCCCACGTCGTGTAAAACTCCTCGCGTGTCGCCAAGACAATTCGTACAGTCCCGATGATGGGGCTGGATTTGCAGGCGGCGGACAAGGTCGAGGACCTCTCCCGGATGCAGGCGATCGCCTCGAAGACGCTGGCCTTCGGCGGCGCCCGGAGCACGATTCACCCTGGCGATCTTGCCTGGTGGGTCCACCACGAAGACCCTCGACTGGCCGACTCCACGACCTATTGGCTCCTGAACGACACCGGCTTTGCGGTGTTGGCCAAAGGCAGGGACATCAACGCCCTAACCGTCCCCGGCGGGGATCTAATCGGCTTGATAGAAAGGATCCGCCAGCTCGATGACACCGCCGAAGTGGGTTCGGTCTCAGAAGCGGATACCGAACTGGTGACCCACCTGGTGGCAAGTGGCTTCGAGCCGGCGTCGTACCTGCTCAACTTCGAATTGAATCTCCCAGAGACTGAAGTTCCGCCACCCGGCCTAGGGCCCGGTTGGGAACTTCGGCATGTCCGGGGCGAGGCAGAGGCGAACGACCGCAGTTCGGCATCGCATCGGGCTTTCGAGTCGACGTTGGACCCGCCGGCCCAACTGAATCGCTATCTGCGCTTCATGCGCTCTCCGGTCTACGACAGGGAACGAGATCTGGTGGCCGTCGCCCCCGACGGCCGAATTGCGGCATTCATGGTGTGGTGGTCGGATCCGTCGGGGATCGCCCAGATCGAGCCCTTCGGGACTCACCCCGATTTCCAGCGACAGGGCGTAGGGAGAGCATTGATCACGTTCGGGTTGGAGCGTATGAGAGCAGCCGGCATGAGGACCGTTCGTGTCTGCACCGATGAATCACGCGAGAGAGCAGTCTCCTTCTACTCGAGTCTCGGGTTTCGCCAGGGTCCCCGCTTGGGTTCGTGGCGTTCGCCGTGAGCCCGGCGGGAGAGTTGGGCAAAGGCTCGGTCCGGGGTTCCTAGAACAGAGCGTCGATCGACGCGGTGGCGACGAGTCCCTCGACACTGCGCGCTAGTTCGGCATCCATGGTCACGAATGCGTCGGCTTGCAGCTGAGTGAGCGCGATGTATTCGGCGTCGAAGGTCGAGGCCCATCCCAACTTGCTCGCCAGTTCCCACGCCCTTCCCCTGAGCACCGCGTCGCCGAGAAGCCTGATCTTCATCCTGCCAATACGAGCGAGGCGTTCACGGGCGGTCTCGGCTGAAAGCTCACCCCGGTGAACGGCCTCGTGCAGGGCTGACAAGGTTTGGGATCGAAGAAGGGTGGGAGCGAGAAGCTCGTGCTCATCCGAGACGTCGATGCCTTCGCTGACGAGGTGAAGAACCACGCCGGCGTCGACTACGAACCTGCTCATGTGTTACCTCGGTCTGGAGAAGAAGTCGTGTGTAGTCAAACCCGCCGCCAGCGACTCTCACCCAAGCTTGGAGAGAAACTCGATGACCCTTCTGGTCAAGAGTTCGCTCGCAGCCGGGTCATAGGAGGGCAGTGAGGAGTCGGCGAACAAGTGGACGCTGCCGGGGTAGAGGAAGAGTTCAGCCTCCTCAGTGGAGTCGGCCAGGGCTCGGGCGGCATCGAGGTCGCCCTCCTCGGCAAAGAAAGGGTCGGCGTCCATCCCGTGCACCTGGACCGGAACGCCTGCCGGCCATTCGGTGCCGAATTCGGTCACGGGTAGGCAGGAGTAGAAGAACAGCGCCCCCCGGGCGCCTGCTCGAGATTGGGCCAGCTTTTGGGCGGCCATCACGCCCATCGAGAAGCCCGCGTACACCAGGTCCGTCCCCAGGGACTCGGCCGCGGCGACCCCGCGGTCGAGGATGGTGCCAAACCCGATCGCTCCGGCATGGGACATCCCCTCTTCGAGGGTCGGGAAGGTGCGGCCGTCGAAGAGGTCGGGGGTGTGCACGGTGTGCCCGGCGGCCCGCAACTGGTCGGCGAACGCACTGACTCCGGGCGTAAGCCCCTGAACGTGATGGAACAACAAGATCTCGGCCATAGTGTCGCTTTCCTTGGCGTGCATCCTACGATCCGAGGGTGGCGGTGTTCCTCGATCACACGATCCTTGAGGTGACTGATCTCGCCGAATCGATGGCGTTCTATCGAGACGTCATCGGCCTGGAGGCTCGTGGCCGCAGTGGCCCATTCGAGGTGATGCTCATCACGCCGGATCTGGCGCTGGATCTATGGGCGCAGGCTGAACCGGTGTCACGCCACCTCGCCTTTGGTATGGACCGCCCGACTTTCGAAGCGACCTTTGACCGCATTCGAGCCAGTGGCACGCCTTATGGCGACAGTCCTTCAACTCCGACCAGTATGCGCGGACCCGGCCGTTCCAGTGGCGTCCACGGTGAGACCGACTCGGTGTACTTCCACGACCCGAGCGGCCACATCCTCGAGATTCTCACATACGACGACGAGGGGTGAACCCCCCGGGGGAGTCCTTTGGACCAATCTGGGCCGATCGAGTGTGGGTCGTTGCGAGCAAGGAAGTGCATTGAGACTGGCGGGTTATGGGTCCATTCCCGTGGCTCCTAGGTGCCTGCTGGTGGGCTCTCGAA
>DATEEG010000037.1:0-12654 GCA_035281305.1 Acidimicrobiia bacterium
CCAGACGATCGAGAGAGGTCCGGTCGAGCTTCGCTCGATCGCAAGGGATGTTGTAGCCGATTCCCTCGCAATCGACCCGGCTCATTCGATCAAGGTAAGCGCGCCGGAGGAAGTCTGGATCGAGGGTGACGGCGAGAAGATCACCCAGATCATCGCCAACCTTCTAGCCAACGTCCGTTCCCATACTCCCCCCGGAGCGGACGCCGGGATCGATGTGCGTCGTGAGAACGGCAGCGCGGTGATCGAGGTCCGGGACCATGGAAGTGGATTCCCCCCCGAAACGATCGGTCATGTCTTCGACCGTTTCTATCGCGCCGACATTTCCCGATCGAGAAAAAGTGGTGGGTCCGGTCTGGGTCTGGCCATCGTCGACGCAATCGCCCGGGCCCACGGCGGTGACGTCGAGGCAGCCAATGACCCCGAAGGCGGGGCCCGGATAACGGTGCGGCTGCCTGCAAATCCGTAATACGTTCTACGTTTGAAACCCGCGACGCGCAGGGCCGGATCCACCTACGCATCGCAAACGGCTGTGCAAATTCACAGGAACCTCGCCGGAGCTTCCCAGGCGGACGCCTCAGACTGGATTCAGATGGCGAACACATCACGAAAGGATCCATCATGTCTATTCGAAAGCAGCTGGCGGTAGGCGCGGCCACTGCGACGCTCGGTTTGGTACTGGGAGCGACGGTGCTATCACCGGTCGTTGCCGGCGCCCAGGAATCGACAACAACCACGACGGCCGGCGAGTCGGCAAGTCCTGACGGTATCGACAGGATCGTGAGAGCCGACAGGGTGCGGGAGTCACTCGAGGATCTCGTCACCGATGGCACCATCACCGCAGCCCAGGCCGACGCCGTTGCCGAGCACCTCGCCCAGTTTGGCCCCGGTCCCGGACACGGCCACCTGTTCAGGCGCCACATCGCCATAAGCCTCGATATCGCGGCCGAGACGATCGGAATCGAGCGGACGGCGCTCGTGGAGGCACTGGCGGACGGTCAGACGATCGCCGAGATCGCCGCCGAGAACGGCACCAGCGCCGAGGCGGTCATCGATGCACTCGTCGCTGCCCACAAAGCGAAGCTCGACGAGCTCGTGACCAACGGATGGATCACGGCCGAAGTGGCAGCCGAACGAGCCGCCGAAGCGGCGGAACGCATCGCTGACCTGGTCAACGGCGGGATCGACTTCAGGCCCGGCTTCGGGCCGCACCCCCATTTCGCCGAACCCGACGAAACCGAAGGCGCCTAGAGACTTCGGCGCCGGCGAGGGGGTCGGTCGTAGGGGACCGACCTCGGTGCCGCGCTGATCAAGAACTCCGTCTAGGTGAACGTCACCCGCAGAGGTCCGTTGTCCAGTTGATCGGCTTGCCAATCGATGATGCCAGGGTCGAGTTCGGCGACCACGTCGAACAAGTCGAGGTCGAGCGGAACGAATCCGCCTTCGGGGCGCAGCCGCTCGAGCATCTCCCGCCGGGTTCCGATCCTGAAGCCAGAAACAGGGCTTCTGCCGCGGATGGTCCGCTTGTTCATCTACTCACCTCCGGGTCGAGCCGAGCAACAACCGGGGACCGGTTAGTTGCCTCACGCAACCTACTCTAGCAAGTTAGTTGCATAACGCAACCCAGCGTATAGACTCAAGCACATTCCTACCCGTAAGAGCCTCGAGCATCTCCATTGCTCAGTGGCGAACACCGCAGAACTGATCGGCGATCGCTGGACCGTCCTGATTCTTCGCGACGCCTTCCTCGGCGTTCGCAGGTTCGATGACTTCCAAAAGGACCTCGGCATCGCCCGGAATGTCCTGACCGACCGTCTGGCGATGCTGGTCGAGGCAAACATCCTCTCTCCCCGCCAGTACCAGGACCGGCCGCCGCGATCCGAATACCGGCTAACCGAAAAAGGCCGCGATCTTTACGACCTCCTCGTGACGATGTGGCGTTGGGGGGACAAGTGGAGCCCGCCCGAGGAGAGATTCCTCCGAGATCTGGTCCACCTCGATTGCGGTGCAGTCACCCACGCAGTGGTCCGGTGCGACGGCTGCGGGGGTGACCTCAACACCCACAACACCAGGGTCGAGCCGCCGTTGGCGGTAGTCGAAAAGCGTCGCGCCCGCGCCGGGACATAATGCGGCCATGTCGGCCGATCTCATAGGGATAACGGGCGCCAGCGGAGCCGTCGGAGGCCAGGTCGCCCGGCGCCTCTCGAGTCGCGGGCTCCCACTCCGATTGATAGTTCGCGACCAGACCCGGGCCCCGGCACTGCCGGACGTGCAGATGGCGATCGCCTCCTACGCAGACCGCGAATCGATGGTGAGCGCCTTCACCGGGATCGGCACCCTGTTCCTGGTGTCGGCTCACGAGGCGATCGATCGACTCGACCAGCACAAGCGGGCCGTTGAAGCAGCCGCGGCCGCCGGCGTGAGGAAGATCGTCTACCTCTCGTTCCTGGGCGCCCGCCCCGACGCAACGTTTGTTCTGGCCCGCCAGCACCACTACACGGAACAGCACATCAAGGAGACAGGGGCGAACTTTGTCTTCCTGCGAGATGCCCTGTACACCGACTATGTCCCGCATCTGGTCGGGAATGACGGTGTGATCCGCGGCCCGGCCGGCAACGGCAAGACCGGCTTCGTGGCACGGGACGACGTAGCTGAAGTGGCGGCGGCAGTCCTCGCCTCATCCGGGCACGATGGCGAAGCACTGGAATTGACCGGCCCCGAGTCGATCGACCTCTATGAAGCGGCCGCACGACTCGGACGATTCATCGGGCGACCGATCAGTTATCACTCAGAGACTGAAGAGGAGGCTTTTGCTTCGAGGGCCGCCTACGGAGCGCCGGACTGGGAGGTCGAAGGCTGGGTCAGTTCCTACCTCGCCATTGCGAACGGGGAAATGGACGTCGTCAGTGATGCAGTGCCCCGGCTCACCGGACATGAGGCGACGAGTCTCGAAGCTTTTCTCAAAGCCCATCCCGAGAGCTACCAGCACCTCCTGCAGTAACTCGGGTCAGGCGCCGGAGTGGCTCCGCTCGTCGAGAGCCCTCATCGAGAGGTTCAGATGATCGAGGACCGCCGCCGTCGCCGCGTCGATGTCCCGCCGGGCAAGGGCATCGAGTATCTCGGAGTGATCGTGGTTCGCCTCTTCCCGAAGGTTTGGCAGTTCCTTGAGGGATGCTCCGATATACATCACCGAGGCGTCGAGCAATCCCCTGATGATGTTGGAAAGCCGCGGGCCGGCCGACTCGTAGATCATCATGTGGAAGTTGCGATTGAAGTCGACCCACTCGGCCCCCTGGGGTTCATCCAGCATCTTCTTGTGCAGGCGACGCAGGAGATCGATATCGCCGTCGGTCAGGTTGGGCAGGGCCTGGCTGAGGGCCAGCGGTTCCAGCACCTTGCGAATCGAATAGACCTCATTCAACTCGTCTCGACTCAGCTCCTCGACGACCGCACCGCGGTGGGGGTCGAAACGGATCAGCCCCTCGGATGCCAGGTCGCGGAGCGCTTCCCGAACCGGAGTGGTACTCACCTCGAGGGTGGCGGCCAACTCAGCCTGAACCAGACGGGTCGACCCGGTCAGTTCGCCACTGAGAATCGCCCGTCGCAGAACCTCGCGAACAAATTCATGGGCGGTCTTGCGAGTACCGGCATAACCGGCCCCCGACAATCCCGGGGTTTCCTGAATCCGTCTCTCCGATGCCGACACAGTGTTCTCTCTTGTGGTCCGACCTGAATTCCTGGAACCTGCATCCTATAACCTCGTTCGGTCCCGCCAACGGAGAACAGCGGAAGATCCTGGATCTCCGGGGCCTGCCCCTGAAATTGGCAGGGAGTTCTCGGTGAACTCGAAAAATGGCGCGCCCGTCGCGGGTTCCAACCGCGCGCCGCATTTCGAGTCGGCCGGGAACGACACACCAGATGTCGGGCAAACGGGAGACGCGTAATCCCTCCCTGATTCTTCGCCGCTTCGCATCGAACAGGCCGGTCCTATAAATTGCACGGCAGGACGGAGACTTTCCGGATATGAGGAGGTTCGGCGGGTGGGGCGCTTCAAAGTCGTGGTCAGTGATCAAGTCTTTCCGACTGTCGACATCGAACGCAGCCTCTTGACGAGCATCGACGCCGAACTGATCGTCGCCACCGGCGGTCCGGATGAGGTGATGAAGGTGGCGGCCGATGCGGACGCGATCCTCAACACCTACTTGCCCTGGCCCGCCGACGCGATCGAGCGCCTCGAAAACTGCAAGATCATCGCCCGGTACGGCATCGGATTCGACAATGTCGACGTGGAGGCCGCGCGCAACGCCGGGATCGTTGTCACCAATGTGCCCGACTATTCAGTGGAAGAGGTGGCAGTGCACACACTGGCGTTGATCCTGGCGATGGTGCGGAAGCTCTTCGAAGCGGAGCGCCTGGTACGGGAGGGAGGATGGGCAATCAAGTCATTGCAGCCCATCCGGCGCTTCTCCGAGCTCAGGGTGGGCCTCTTCGGATACGGCCGAATCGCCCGCAAGCTGGCAGCTCCGATCCGCGACCTTGGGGCCGAGATCATCGTCCACGACCCGTACCTGAAGCCGGGTCCCGATCTTCCCAGGCTGGTAGAGCTCGACGAATTGCTCGCCGAGTCTGATCTCGTCTCGATCCATGCTCCGCTGACTCCCGAGACCAAGGGCATCATCGGCGATCGGGCTATGTCGATCGTCAAATATGGAGCGATGCTGGTCAACACTTCACGCGGACCGCTGGTCGACCTCAGCGCAATCATCGAGGCTCTCCGATCGGGAAGGCTTCGAGCCGCCGCGCTCGACGTCTTCGATCAGGAACCCCTGGATGTAGCCCGAATCGCCGGCGTTCCGAATCTGATCGCCACTCCCCACATGGCTTATTACTCGGAGGAGTCCCTGCAGGAATCCCAACGCAAGGCAACCACCCAGGTGATAAAGGTTCTGACCGGCCAGCAACCGGATTACCGGGTCAATTGAGGCCAGCAAGCCAACACGACAGCATGGGTGCGAGGGTCGCATGGATTGTATAGGATGCACGATCGCCTGGTAGACGGAGGAGGATTGGCCATGGGTGGCAGGGCTCAGGAAGGCAACAAGGCGGACGGGCAATGGAAGACCGACCAATGGTTTTCAAGCCCCTGGAACTATCTGCCTGAAATCACCGGATCCTTCAATCTCGCCCCGGAGATAAAGGTCCATGACGTCACCCTGCGTGACGGAGAGCAGCAGGCCGGGGTCGAGCTGCGGGCCGATGAGAAGGTGCGGATCGCCGAGTCCCTGGCCGAGGCCGGGATCCATCGCATCGAAGCGGGGCTTCCGGCAGTGTCTCCCGCCGACGAGGAAGCGGTCCGTCGGATCGCTGCCGCCGGATTCGACAGCGAGATCTATGCGTTCAGCCGGTGCATGGTCAGCGACGTCGAACTGGCGATCGACTGTGGCGTCGCCGGAGTGGTGATGGAGATTCCCTCCAGCCACCATTTGATCGAGAAGGCCTACCGGTGGCCCATCGAACGAGCCCTGGAGGCCTCGATCGAGACCACCAAACTCGCCCACGAAGCCGGGCTCAAAGTCTCGTTCTTCCCGATCGACGCTACCCGGGCGGGCATGGTCGAGCTCCTCACCGACCTCGAAACCGTGGCGCGGGAAGGACACGTGGACACCGTCGGGCTGGTCGACACATTCGGGGTGACGTCGCCTCATGCCATCGCCTATTTCGCCCGCGAGGTCGGACGCCGCCTGGCGGTGCCCCTCGAGACACACTTCCACATGGACTTCGGAATGGGTGTTGCCAACACCGCCCTGGCGGTGGCCGAAGGCGCATCGGTGATCCAGACCACCGTCAGCGGCCTCGGGGAGCGGGCCGGCAATGCGCCGATGGAAGAGACGGTCCTCGCTCTCCTGACGATGTATGGCATCGACATGGGAATCAAGACCGAGCGGTTCACGGCGATCGCGCGCCTGGTCGCCGAGCTGACCGGGGTTACCCAACCTTCGAATCGACCGGTGACGGGTGAGAGGCTCTTCAACGTCGAGTCAGGGATCATTGCCACCTGGGTCAAGAATGTCGGTGAGGCCGACCTGACTGAAGCATTTCCCTACCGACCCGGGCTCGTCGGGCAGCCCGACCCCGAGATCGTGCTCGGAAAAGGGTCGGGTCTCGACTCTGTAGCCATCTGGCTGTCCCGCAACGGCATCGACGATGCCAGCCCCAAGGAAGTCGAAGAGATCTTGCGTGAGGTGAAAGTCCGCTCTTTGGAGAAGAAGGGTCTGTTGACCAACGAAGAGTTCCTCGACATCGTCGAGAAGACCCTCCCCGACAAGCAGTAGTCATGATGCAGTTCGGCAGTAACAAGAGGAGAGATAGATGAGGGAAGCCTTTGGCGTCGCCAGCACGGACTGGAAGGAGGGCATCAACTGGGCGAACGTCCGCGACTATCGCCTCAAGCGCGCCCACCAGGTGATGGAGCAGCACGGGCTCGGCGCCCTGCTCCTCTTCTACGACGAGAACATGCGGTACGTCTCGTCGACATTGACACCTGGCTGGAACCGTCTCAAGCCCGGCCTCCGCTATGTCGTCCTTCCGGCCGGCAAGAAGCCGATCGTCTACGAGCAGGGTGACATCGGCTTTCACCTCAAGGAACACAGTCCCTGGATCCCCCAGGAAAACATTCGCCACTCCTACGTCTGGATCAAGGGGGCCGTCGGGCCGGCCGCCGACCAGCAGGTCACCAAGTTCGTCAACTCCCTCCTCAACGACCTCGAAGACGCCGGTGTCCGCGACCAGCCGCTCGGAGTCGATTTCATCGACATCAACTTGATCAAGCACTTCGACGAGCGCGGCATCACCTGGACCGACGGCATGTCCCCGATGATGGAAGCGCGGGCCATCAAGAGTCCCGATGAAGTGAAGGCTTTCCAGATGGTGGGATCCATCTGCGACAAGATTCACTACGAGATCACCAACTACATCGAACCGGGCATGACCGAAAATCAGGTGGCTGCGTTCGGTTTCGAACGGCTCTATTCCATTCCCGGCATGGAGGACGTCGAAGATGTGATCGTGTCGTCGGGTCCGAACGCGTGGCCCAACTGGCGCAACTTCTCCGATCGCATCATCCGCCCTGGCGAGCTCGTCATCGTGGACCTCGCCGCCCTCACCTGGAACGGCTTCAAGTCCTGCTGCTACCGCACCTACTGCGTTGGCGGGACCCCTTCTGACGAACACCAGAAGACCTACGACGCCGCCCATAAGTGGCTGTGGGACTCCATCGACGCGACCAAACCCGGAGTGACCACCGCCGACGTCGCGTCGAAGTGGCCCTCGGCCAAAGAAGCATGGGGCTACGAGGAAGAAGACCAGGCCGCCGCCAACAACTGGGGCCACGGGCTCGGCCTTGCCCAGTACGACCCTCCGGTGATTTCGCGAATTTGGTCGCTCGATCATCCGATTGAGATCAAACCTGGCATGACATTCGCGCTGGAGACCCAGAACGGGAAGTTGCACGACCACGGAGTCCGCCTCGAGGAAATGCTCTATGTCACCGACACCGGTATCGAGATGGTGACCACCTACAAGTGCCACGAGATCATCGCCACCACCTGATCGGAAGACCGATCTGGCAGCTCACGGGGCACCTGGACCCGGGGCCGGCGGATGGGCATCTAGCCATTTGAGCAACGAGCTCGTTCTCGATCTGGACGATCCTCGTTGTGCCGATCCGCAGCAAGCCGGAGCGAAAGCGGCCTGGCTGGCGCGGGGCCGCCAACGGGGACTGGCGGTTCTGCCCGGGGTAGTTGTGGCGGCCGGCGTCTCGGTGCCGGCCCTGAAGCGCGGTGCCGAGGCGCTGGCCCGCAGGGGTTCCGGAGGGGCTCGCCTGGAGGTCGGCCAGTTCCCTGTGGACGACACAGTCCTTACCAGGGTCGCCCGGGCCGCCTCGGCCTTCGGGCAGGCGCTGGTAGTGCGTTCATCGAACGTTCTCGAAGGCGAAGGTGAATGGTCCGGTGCGTTCGCTTCATACGTCGACGTCGCTCCAGCCGAGATCGGCAAAGCGATCGCCGGCTGCTGGGCCTCGGCGTTCACCGTCTCCACCCTGGAACGCTTCGCAGCGCTCGGCCTGGAACCGACGGCCGCGCCGATGGCCGTGCTCATTCAGCCGCTGCTCCGACCGGAATACGGCGGGGTGGCTCGTCTTCATCAGAACGACGAGGTCGAAGTGGTCGGCATCAAGGGATCTCCCGCTCCTTTGCTGCAGGGTTGGGAGACCGGAGTGAGGGTTCTCGCCGCTCCGGGTGGAGAACTTGCCGGACCCGACGATGCCATCGCTTACCTAGGACTCGATCTCATCAAAGAAGTGGTCGGACAGCTCCGGGCGGCCCATCGCTTGACCCACGCCGACCACTGCGAGTGGGGGTGGGCTGACGGCCGGCTCTCCCTTCTGCAACTCGGACGCAGCCCGGGCACCTCTCGCAGGTCGGACCCGGCGCGTCGGGGCGGTGGCGGTCCGTCCCGACCGGTCGACCAACGCCTTCTCCCTCTGGCCCGCCTGGCCAGGAGATACCCCGGCCCGCTCGGTGAGGCCCTGGTCCTGGCCTGGGCTGCCGCCGATCCCGCCCTCGTGATCGAGCCGGCCCCGATGAGCGGGCCGGCGCCAGACCCGGTCGATCTCGTCGCCGGGCTGCAATTCGCACAGCGCGAGGCTGCTCTCCTCACCGCCGAGACCTGGCGGATGCCCGAGCCCATGGCGGCCGCGCGGGCTGCGTCGGTGCTTCGCCAGGCCCGTGGTAGTCACCCCGAACGCGCCCTCGACTGCCTGGCGGCGCTCCGAATCCCCGACCGGGACCGCGCCCTGTTGGTGCTGCAGCGGCTGGAACAGGTGCAGAAAGCGATCGACGATTGCCGCCCCGGCGGGTCGCGATGGCTCTGGCACCAGTCGATCGGCCGAGTGGAATCGATCCTGCGCGGTGAGACCCGGCGAGATGGCCTGCAATCTTCCATCGAAAGGATCGGGGTTGATCGCTGGGAGCCGTTTCAGGCCGCAGTGGTCGAGTCGTTCGGAACCAAGCACCAGGGCGCTCCCGCGTCTCCCGGCGTTGGGAGCGGTCGACTGTGCTACGTCGCCGGGCCTGAGCAGGTTGACGAGTTTCGTCCTCGCGACATCGTCGTCGCCACCAACCCGGTCCCCAACCTGGCCCCCCTTCTGTGGGACGCAGCCGGGCTGGTGACTACTAGCGGCAGCCCGGCCGCCCACCTGTTCGAAGCGGCTCGCTCGCTCAACGTGCCGGCAGTCTGTTCAGTGGACCTCGCTGATCCTCCGGGGATGGACTTGACCGCAGCGACGGGACGATTCGCGGTTGCGATCGATGGCAGCCGGGGCGTCGTCTTCACAAGTGACTGGTGAGATGAACGATCGAGGCCGGAATGTGTGGTGATCTGTGAAGACAGAGTGGGATGTGGCGATCCCGATGGACGACGGCCTCCTGCTCAGAGCCGACGTCTACCGACCTGACGACGGGCAACACCCGGTCATCCTCAGCTATGGCCCTTATGCCAAGGGTCTGGCTTTCCAGGCGGGATACCCCGATCAGTGGAACCGGATGGTGAGTGACCATCCTGACGTCGAAGCGGGTTCGTCGAATCGATTCCAGAACTGGGAAGTCGTCGATCCGGAGAAGTGGGTTCCAGAGGGGTATGTGTGCGTTCGGGTCGATTCGCGCGGAGCCGGTCGTTCCCCCGGCTTCATCGATCACTTCTCGCCACGCGAAACCAAGGACTTCTACGACTGCATCGAGTGGGCCGCGCGACAACCGTGGTCGACCGGCAAGGTTGGTCTCAACGGGATCTCTTACTACGGGATCAATCAGTGGCAGGTTGCCGGCCTACAGCCACCCCATCTGGCGGCCATGTGCGTGTGGGAGGGCGCCGCTGACTTCTACCGGGATATGACCCATCACGGCGGAATCCTCTGCACATTTTTTCCCAACTGGTACGACAAGCAGGTCAAGACCGTTCAACACGGGCTCGGAAGCCGGGGCCCCTCCGCATCCATCAACGGATTGGCCGTGTGCGGCGACGACGACCTCACAGACGAGGAGCTGGCCGCCAACCGGGCCGACTTCGGGGGGGCGATCGCATCTCACCCTCTGGACGACTCATTTCATCGAGAACGGTCGGGATCGATCAGCCAGATTGAAACGCCGCTGCTCAGCGCCGGCAACTGGGGCGGGCAAGGGCTGCATCTGCGGGGGAACATCGAGGGGTTCGTGGGGGCATCCTCGAAACAGAAATGGCTGGAGGTTCACGGGATCGAGCATTGGACCCACTTCTACACCGACTACGGACGGCTCCTGCAACTCGAGTTCTTCAACCACTTCTTGAAGGGGCAGGACAACGGCTGGGACCGGCGGCCCCCCGTGATGCTGAACGTGAGAAGAGTCGATGGATTTCAGCTGAGAACAGCCACAGCCTGGCCGCTCCCCGACACTCGATGGACCACGATGCACCTGGATCCGAATCTCGGTCTCATCGACGAGCCTTCCGCCGGCGATTGGACGGCGTCGTTCGAGGCAATGGGTGACGGCCTCACGTTCCTGACCCAACCGCGTGACGCCGAGGTTGAGATAACCGGCCCGGCGGCGGCACGGTTGTGGATCTCATCGACCACAAGAGACGCCGACATTTTCGTTGTGCTGCGCCTCTTCGATCCGGAAGGAACCGAGGTCACCTTTCAGGGAGCCCTTGACTCTCACACTCCTCTGGCGCACGGCTGGCTGCGGGCGTCTCATCGCGCTCTCGACGAGGCCAGGTCGACCCCGTGGCGGCCCTACCACACCCATACCGATCCAGAGCCCCTGACCCCGGGGGAGGTCTATCCCCTCGAGATCGAGATCTGGCCTACCTCGGTGGTCGTACCACCTGGCTTCCGCCTCGGGTTGACCGTGCGCGGACGCGACTACGAATTCGCCGGGGCCACCGACGCGACCGATTCAATCTCCACCTTCAAAAATCGGTTCACCGGAGTCGGGCCGTTCCTGCACGACGACCCTGCCGACCGACCCCCGGCTGTCTTCGGAGGGGTCACCTCCATTCACAGCAGCCCGGATCGCCCCTCGACCATCCTGCTGCCGCTGATTCCCGACACGAAAGCAAGGTCGACATCTTGATATACGACGTTCACGCCCACTGCATCCCGGCCGAGCTGATCAACTTGCTCAAGGCAGACGGCCACCGTTTTGGCATCGAATGGGTCGAGAGCGATCAGGGATCCGGAGTCGTGTTCGCGGGCAAGGTGAAGGCGGGGCCGCTGCGACCGTACCTGACGGATCGGGCCCGACGCCTGGCAGCGATGGACCAGGCCGGCGTCGACGTGCAGGTGCTGGCCAGCTGGATCGACATGACCGGGTACGCCCTCGATGGCCGTTCCGGCGCCGCCTACAGCCGGCGTCTCAACGAGATCATGGCCGAGGAAGCCGCAACTTCGCCGGACAGGTTCCTGGCGATGGGGACGGTGCCGCTGCAATCACCCGAAGCCGCGGCGGAGGAACTCGTCTACCTCGTCAAGGACCTGGGAATGGTCGGGGTCGAGATCTCGACCACGGTTGACGGCACCGACCTCGACCGTGCCGGCCTGGAACCGTTCTGGGCGGCCGCCTCCGAATTGTCGTGCCCCGTCCTGATCCATCCTTACCAGCCCCTGGCCGGAGTCGAGCTGCGAAACCACCTCGACAACATGATCGGACGTCCGGCCGAGAGCACGGTGGCAATCGCCAACCTGATGCTCTCGGGAGTCTTCGACCGTCATCCGGGGTTGAAGATCATCATGGTCCACGGCGGCGGTTTCCTCCCGTTCCAGTTGGGGCGTCTCGAGCACGGGTTCCGCAAGATGCCGCATCTCGCTGCCAAGAACGCGGTCAGGTCGCCCGCTGAAATCGCTCGCGACCTCTACTTCGACACCGTCCTCCATTCTCCCCGGGCAGTCGCCGCACTCATCGACCTGGTTGGAGTCGACCGTGTCCTGCTGGGCTCGGACTATCCATTCGAGATGGGCGACCTCGATCCCGTGACGTCACTGCAGGCGACGCCCGGGATGAGCGACCATCAGTTGGCCATGATCACCGAGGGAAACTTCCTAGGGCTCCTCGACGGAATCAGGCGATAGTCCCCCAGGATCGGTGGAGCCGGCCGCGCCTTCGGTTCCAACGTCTCCATCGGACCCGGATGCCGGAATATCCTCCCCGATGAGTTCCGGATAGACCTTCGCGATGAGAAGCGTCCCCAGGATGGCGAGAATGCCTCCGGACACGACGGAAAATTGCTCACTCGTGACCGATGCCACTGCTCCCGCCCGCATATCACCAAGCCGGGGTCCGCTCCGGACCACAGCGACATGAACACCAGAGATGCGGCCTCGAAGTTGATCAGGAACGGTCAACTGCACGATCGTTCCCCGGAACACCGCTGACACGACGTCGGCCGAGCCGGCGATGGCCAAGAGCGCAAGAGCGATCGGGAGCGACCCGACCAGCCCGAACAGGGTCATCGCAATGCCCCAGACGAGAACCGACGACACAATCATCAAACCCTGCCGCTTGACGCCTCCGACCCACCCGGCCGTCGACGCCGCCGCGAGGGCGCCCATCCCCGGCGCCGCGTACA
>DATEEG010000038.1:0-5652 GCA_035281305.1 Acidimicrobiia bacterium
AAGCGTGAGCCAGACCCCGGCTGTCGTCTTGATCGAAGCCGGAAGGTCAAGATCGATGGTGTCGATCAGGTCGCGACTGCCCAGTTGCCGTCGCTGATATCCGACCACCTGATTGGCGACCTCGACCATCCCCAGGTGCAACCGGGCATCGCCCAACTGAACGGTGGCGAGGTCGTCGACGATCTGGAGGTCGGTCTCCTGGCGGGTCTGCGTGTAGTAATTGACCTGGGCCGGGCTCACCGAAACTTGTTTGAGGCCGACATCCAGGGCCCTGACCAGGTAGCTGTCGCCCTGGTGCAGGTAGATCGCTCCAACGTGGGCGTCGCGGTACACACGGGCCTCGTCGAGGGTGCCTATCACCGTGCTGCCATCGGTGATCGTGTAGGTGGCGCCACCGCTCGACCGGATGTCGATTGCCGGGGCGGGTCGCTGGCGGCGGCCCCAGAACAGACGCCCATCCTTGAGGCGGAGGTGACCGGCCTGGACCAGGCGGTTGGCCGCCTCCTCGATCGATATTCCGAGTATGTCGCGATCGTCGAGTTGCAGAGGCAATTCGTAGGCAGCGCAGGCGGCATGGGCCTCGGCCACCTGTGGATTGTCGGGATTGATCACCACCGCCTCGGACGGGCGCGAGAACAACTCGTCGGGATGGGCCATCAAGTACTGGTCGAGGGCGTCCTCGCCGGCCACCAGCACCGCCAGAGATTCCTGCCGGGCCCGTCCCGCCCGGCCGGTCTGTTGGCGGAACGCGGCGAGGGTCCCCGGGAAGGTCACAATGACGGCGGCGTCGAGTCCGCCCACGTCGATTCCAAGCTCGAGGGCGTTGGTCGCGACGACCCCCGCCAGCTCGCCGTCGAACAGTTTCCGCTCGACCTGTCGGCGCTGGGTCGCCGTGTAGCCGGCCCGGTAGGGCGCCACCGACTCCTTGAGGTCGTCAGGCATACGTTCGCTGATCGCTTTGTAGACCAACTCGGTCGACTTGCGGCCCCGGGTGAAGACGATGGTTCGAAATCCCTCCGCTATCAGGCCTGCCGCAATATCGCCGGCTCCGGACAAGGCCGATCGGCGGCGACCGGAATCTTCGTCGACCAAAGCCGGATTCCATAGGGCGGTCGTTCGCTCCCCCCGGGGCGAGTCGTCCTGATCGACCACTTCGAGGTCGAGACCTGTGAGGAGGCCGGCAAGGCTGCCGGCGTTGCCGATGGTGGCCGAAGACAGGATGAACGTCGGAGAGGCTCCGTAATGAGCTGCCAATCTTCGGAGTCGACGGATGATCATCGCTACGTGGGTTCCGAAGATTCCTCGCAATGTGTGTATCTCGTCGATCACGACGTAGGCCAGGCGATGGAAGAAGTCCCCCCAGCGATCATGAAAAGGGAGGATCGCGATGTGAAGCATGTCGGGGTTGGTGAGGATCACGTTGGCCCTACGCCGGATGCCGGCCCGTTCGTCGTTCGGCGTATCACCGTCATAGATCGATGCCATCACCTCAGGAAGGTTGAATCGATTCATTGAACCGGCCTGGTCCTGGGCGAGAGCCTTGGTGGGATAGATCAGCAGAGAGGTGCGTTTGGGGTCTTCAAGGGCGGTTTCGATGATCGGGATCTGGAAGCACAGGGACTTACCGGCAGCGGTGCCCGCGGCCAGCACCACGTGATGGCCCGACCGGATGAGCTCAATCGCCTCTGCCTGGTGGCGATACAGCCGCCCGATCCCGCGCTGGGTCAGGCGAGTCGCCAGGACCGGAGGGACTTCGGTGTCGCGGTACACCGCGTCCCGGCTGGGATGACGACGAAGGTGAACGAGTTCGCCCTCCCGATCGGGATCGTCCGCCCAGGTTTCGAGGAAGGTGCCCGGGTCCACCCGGCCACCATAGGGCACCCTCGAAGTTCCCGTTCTGGCGCGACAAAGCCGTGCCCTGGCACGGCTTTGTCGCGCCAAAACGGGTCTTGGGGCGGGTGGCCCCTGCTTCGCTCACGTAAGTGAGCATCAGAAACGTCATGTTCCTCCCTGTCGGTTTCGCCACACGACGAACCGATGGTGGCCGATTCGACATTCTTTGCGGAAATACGAGAAGGTGTCGAATCAGGCCCGGGCCGAGCGTCGTATGGTCACCCGATCAAGGAGACGCCGTGCAGTACATGCTGATGATCTACGACGACGAAGGCGAAGAAGCAGCCATGCCAGCCGAGGAGATCAACGCCATCGTGGCCGCCCACAGCGCCCTGGCCCGGAAGTGGCGGGCCGAGGGCCGGCTCATTGCCGGTGACCGCCTGCAGCCGTCAACCACTGCCACCACCGTCCGGGCGATCGACGGAACCATCGTCATGACCGACGGGCCGTACGCCGACACCAAGGAGCAGCTTGGCGGCTTCTACATCATCGAAGCCGACCACCTCGATCAAGTTCTGGCCGATGCCAGCGCCATCCCGTCGGTGGGCCGCTCGATCATCGAGGTGAGGCCGGTGTGGACCTGACGGTGAATTGAATCCGGCCCAGGCCCTCGAAGACATCTTTCGCCGCGAGCACGGCCTGGTGTTGTCGTCGCTGATCAAGACCTTCGGAGACTTCGATGTCGCCGAGGAAGCCCTGGCCGAGGCGGTGGCGAGCGCAGTCGAGACCTGGCCCCGCAGCGGCACGCCGGTGAATTCCGCGGCCTGGTTGCTGACCGTGGCTCGTCGCAAGGCAATCGACCGGCTCCGTCGCCGCCGCCGGCTCGACGAGAAGCTGGCGCTTCTCGCCGGCGAGGAGGCGGCAGGGCCGACGGACCCGGTTGATTCGAACGTGCCCGACGAGCGCCTGCGATTGATCTTCACCTGTTGCCATCCGGCCCTGTCGCCGGAAGGGCAAGTAGCCCTGACCCTTCGAACGCTCGGTGGTTTGACCACCGCCGAAATAGCAAGAGCGTTCTTGACATCCGAAGCAACGATGTTCCAGCGAATCACCCGCGCCAAGACCAAGATCCGCCTGGCAGGCATCCCCTATCAGGTTCCGTCCGCCGAACTACTCCCGCTCCGGATCGAGTCGGTCCTCGCGGTCGTCTACCTGATATTCAACGAGGGCTACTCGTCGATGTCGGGAAGCGAGCTGGTTCGGGTCGATCTCTGCCAGGAGGGCATTCATCTGGCAGAGATGCTGTTCGAGCTTCTGCCCGATGATGCTGATGTCCTCGGGCTGGCAGCCCTCTGCTGGCTCACCGAGGCACGGCGGCCCGGCCGGATCAGCCGTTCGGGCGAACTGGTGCTGCTGGCCGATCACGATCGAAGCATGTGGAATCGGGCCGCAGTGAATCGAGGATTGTGGCTGCTCCGACAAGTCGAGGACGCTGGGGATACGAGTCCTTATGTGCTCCAGGCCAGGATCGCCGCCGTCCATTCGACCTCACCGTCGCACGCTGCCACCGATTGGGCCGCGATCGTCGGCCTCTACGGGTTGCTCTACGAGGTGAAGCCTTCGCCTGTTGTGGCCCTGAACCGAGCCGCCGCCGTCGCCATGGCAGAGGATGAAGCGGCCGGGCTCGCGCTCATGGATCCGCTGTCCGGGCCTCTCGCCAACTACCAGCCGTTCCATGTCGCCCGGGGCGAACTCCTGGCGCGGGCAGGCCGATCCATCGAAGCGGCCCGGAGCTTTCGCACTGCTCTCGGTTTTCCCATGAACGATGTCGAAAGGCGCCACCTCGAGAAGAGGCTCCGAGAGGTGGAATGATCGCTGCCTACTGATCTACCTGATCTCGGGCATCGCCGGGCGCTCGATGCCGGCGATGGCGTAGGCCTCGACCTCCTCGAGGGTTTCCTTCTGAAGGAGGGCCTGCGCGAGGGCGTCGAGCTGTGGTCGATGTTCCTTGAGAGTGATGATCGCCATCTCGTAGCACTCGTCGACGATGCGACGGACTTCCTGGTCGATCAACTCCTGGGTGCTCTCCGACACCTCCGAGCGGGTGAACGGATCTCGGTGCTCGTCGATGACGGTGACAGGTCCGATCGCTTCAGACATACCCCAGCGACCGACCATCGACCGCGCGATCCGGGTCACCTGCACGAGATCGTTCTCGGCGCCGGTGGTCATGCTTCCGAATACGACTTCTTCGGCTGCACGGCCGCCCAGCGCCCCGATGATGCGGCCCCGCAAGTAGTCGCGGTCGTAGGCATACCGATCGGCATCGGGGGATTGGAACGTCACGCCCAGCGCACGACCGCGAGGGATGATCGAAATCTTGCGCACCGGATCGGCGCCGGGTTGGAGCATCCCGAGGAGAGCGTGGCCCGACTCGTGGAACGCGGTGCGCTCTTTCTCCTCCTGGCTCATCATGATCTGGCGCTCGGTGCCCAGGACGATCTTCTCCATGGCATCGGTGAAGTCGCCCATCATCACGTGCTCGTGGCTGCGTCTCGCCGCCATCAGCGCTGCCTCGTTGACCAGGTTGCGAAGATCGGCGCCCACCATGCCCGGCGTCGCCGAAGCGATAGCGCCCAGATCGGTGTCCGGCCCGAGCGGAACTTTGCGGGTGTGGACCTGGAGTATCGCAAGCCGTCCGCGCTGGTCGGGGGGACTCACGACGACCTGGCGGTCAAAGCGACCAGGACGCATCAGGGCCGGATCGAGGATCTCGGGGCGGTTGGTGGCGGCAATCACGATGACCCCTTCGGATCCGGTGAACCCGTCCATCTCGGTGAGTATCTGGTTGAGGGTCTGCTCGCGCTCGTCGTGGCCACCGAGGGACATCCCCGATCCCCGGGCCCGCCCGATGGCATCGAGTTCATCGATGAAAACGATCGCCGGGGCCACCTTCTTGGCTTCGGTGAAGAGGTCTCTAACCCGGCTGGCTCCGACGCCGACCACCATCTCGATGAACTCGGATGCAGAGATCGAGAAGAAGGGGACGTTGGCTTCACCCGCAACCGCACGGGCGAGCAGGGTCTTGCCGGTTCCCGGCGGCCCCGAGAGCAGGACGCCTTTGGGGATGGTCCCGCCCAGCCGGGTGTATTTCTCAGGGCTCTTGAGGAAGTCGACGATCTCGGTCAATTCGGCTTTGGCGTCTTCAATTCCGGCCACGTCTTCGAAGGTGGTGCGCTGGTCCGAAGCCTCGAACCGCTTGGCCTTGCTCTTTCCGAGGCCGCCGATGCCGCCAAGGGCCGATCCGGCCCGGCGCCACATCGAAATGAAGATCCAAAGCAACAACAAAGTGGGCCCGAAGCCGAACAGCAACTGCTGCCAAAAGGGAGTCTGCTCGGGATCGAGTGCCGAGATCTCAACCTCGTTCTCCCGCAGGATCCCGACGAGGTCGTCGTCGGCCCAGGAGGGCCGGACGGTGGAGAACAACTCCGACGTGACACTGGGGTCGTCGGGGACGGGCTGGGGTTCGACGAATCTTCCCTGAATGGTGTCCCCCTGGGAAAAGACCGTCTCGACCCGGCCGCTCTCGACGGCATCGAGGAACTGGGTGTAGGTGAAGTCGACCCGCGGTTCGCTGAAAACGACCGACATGAGGTACCAGTTGGCAGCAAAGAGGATGAGAGCCAGAATCAAGACCCGGCGATTGGGTGGCCTCCCCATCAGGCCCTTGGGCTGCTCGTTCTCTCCGCCCTTGGGAGGGGCGCCTTCGACCTTCCATTCCGGTGGCCGCTTGGTATCAGGGGTCTGGCGGGTTGTCAT
>DATEEG010000039.1:0-2976 GCA_035281305.1 Acidimicrobiia bacterium
GAGGAGGTCGGACTTGGATGATTCAGAGAGCCCGAGGACACCGACCAAAGACGCAATTCCGATCGCGATCCCGAGCGCCGATAGGGACGATCGCAACTTACGCGAGCGAAGTCCCGAAACCCCGACCCGGCCCACGTCCCCCAAGCGCAGCCGGCTCGGTGGAACCGGGTCGCTAACAGCCAACTGGCGGGTTGTGGTCATACCAGTACTCCGACGTCCGCCTTGATCCGGCCGTCCAGTACCTGGATCTGGCGTGGCAATGACGCGGCAATACCGGTGTCGTGGGTGATCAGGACGATCGTGCTGCCCTCGGCGTGAAGGCCCCGCAGCAGATCCATTATCGCCTCGCTCGAGCGCGAGTCGAGATTCCCGGTCGGCTCGTCGGCCAGGAGGAAGGCCGGGTTGTGAACGAGGGCACGGGCTACCGCCACCCGCTGCAGTTCGCCGCCCGACAGCTCAGAAGGAAGATGATTCATCCGGCGCCGGAGACCGACCCTGTGTAGGGCCTCGACGGCCGCGACCCGGCGCTCCACGGGGGAGACGCCCGCATAGAGAAGGCCGTTGGCGACGTTTTCGATCGCACTGGTCCCCGGGAGGAGGAAGAACCGCTGGAACACGAAACCGATTTTGCGGCCCCGCAGAGCCGACAAGGCCTTGTCGTTGAGTTCTGTGGTGTCGATCCCATCCACCAGCACGGTCCCGGTGCTCGGTCGATCGAGCGTGCCCATCATGTGGAGCATCGTCGACTTTCCGCTTCCGGACGGGCCGACCACGGCCACCAACTCGCCGCGGTGGATCCGGAGGGAAACGCCATCGAGAGCTCGCACCGGAGGACTGCCCGGATACTCCTTGGCAACATCTCGCAACTCGAGGGCAGGGGCCCGGCCCTCACCCGGGATCCAGCCGCTGCCATCGGTCGTCACCGCCTTCCCCCGCCGGAGACGCGTCATGATGGTCATTCCGGGACCACCACCAGGAGGCCCTCGGAAAGGCCGTCACCGCTTATCTCAACCAGACCGTCGGCGAACATCCCCGTCTCGACCGCGATCAGCCGGGTCGAGTCGCCCGTTTCGATCACCTCGACCGCGTACCCGCCCTCCACCAAGGCGAGCAACGCACTCACCGGAACCGTCAGCACGCCCTCGGCTAGGTCGGAGGTGACGTGAACCGTGACGTTGGTGCCGGTCCAGGCGTCGTCGATGGGCTCGACAGGAACCACAACCACTTCCACCGCCGACCCGGATTCGCCCGTCACCGGGGCTCCGATCGTGCTCACCAACGCGTCGAGTTCAGTGCCGTCGGCCAACTCCACCACCACCGCGCTGCCGTCCTCGATCAGGTCACGATCGTCGACCGGCAGTTGCAGGACGATCTTCTGGGTGCTCTCGACGCTCTCACTGCCAGTCGAATCGATCTCCACCTTGCTCACGGCAACGAGATTCACCAGCATCGCCCCGCTGTTGACCGCCATTCCCAGCTTGATGCCCTCCCCTGCGTCGCCGACCTTGACCGGGCCAGGCGAATAGACCAGATCCGATGCCGAGACGGAACCGTCGACGGTGCTGCCGAGTGATTCCTCCCAAAGCATGACCGCCTGTTCGGTTGCCTCGGCGAAGATGTCGTCTATGACCATGGCGCCGTCGGGATCGAATCCGAGCGCAGCCAGGTTCTCCTCGAGTTGACGGATGTCGCTACCCGGGCTCGAACCCATGGCGAGGGTTCTCCAGGAGGTCTCCTCGCCGTAGAAGAGCGACACGGCAGTGGGTGCCGCCACTAGGTCGGCGAGTTGGAGACGGCTGATCTCGAGGGAGATCTTGGCGCTCTCGACGGCGGTCGCGGCCTGCCGCCGCTCGGCCGCAGTCGCCCCTTCGAGCAATTCTTCGAGTCGGGCTTCGGCCGCCGCCAGGTTGGCCTCGGCCTGGGTCACCTCGAGGGCGGAAGGACCGGCCAGAAGCAGGTTCAGGTTGTCCTGGGCCTGATAGACCGCGGCCAGAGCCTGGTCGATGTCGGCCTGGGCGGGCGCCGCTGCCGCCTCGTCGAGGGTTGCCTGCGCGTTTGCCCAGACGGCGGCGGCGTTCTCGACTGCGACCGCCGCGACGTCATACGAGTTGCTGGCGGTGATGAAGGCCTGGATGACCTGCACAGTGGCGGGATCAGCGGCCAGCGAGGTCTGCACCGCCACGGTGAGCGCCGAGATGTCCGAGTCGGTCAAGGGCATATCGCTGAGGGCGCAGAGGCCATCGACCGGGACCGAAGGCAACCCGCAATATGAGGCCTGAGCGGTAAGGAGCGTGATCCAGGCCAGGTCGCGGGCCGTGATCGTCTGGTCATAGCTCTGGCCGGCCCGGGTGACCTCACCCTGGAGGGCGTTCGACTCCAAACTGCTGAGACCGTCGAACAGGTCGGCGTAGGCGGCCTCGGCCTGGCCGAGTTGGGCCTCGGCTCCTGTTATCTCAGCCTGGGAGGCCGGAGCCGTCAGGTTCTGAAGTGACAACTGCGCCGCGGCGAGCGACGCTTGCGCCGATGCGAGCTCGGCAGCCCCGGGGCCGGCCGACAGGGCTGAGCTTTGCTGGCTGGCACTGGCGACCTGTGACTCAGCCGATGCGACCTGCTGCTGTGCGGCGAGGAGCTCGGCTTCACCAGGATCGTTCGAGAGCCGGTACACCACCGCACCCCGCTCGATGATCTCGCCTTCCCCGACCAACCCCGTTAGATAGCCGCTTCCGGAGGCAGCCACGGGGATCGCCTCGTCGTATTGGAGTTGGCCCGTGTACTCCTCGCTCTCGGTCAGGTCACGGACCTGGATCTCGCTCGTCGCGACAGGTCCGGTCTCGGGCTCGACGGTCTCAACCGGGCCTCCGAGAAAGCGGAATCCGAAAAAGACCACCAAGGCGACGACCACCGCACCGACGATCCACCACGCCCGGGGTTTCCGGGCCTCTTTGAGGGATCGGATCGCAAGTCGATTGTCCGAAA
>DATEEG010000040.1:0-4016 GCA_035281305.1 Acidimicrobiia bacterium
GACTGAATTTCCCAGCGACAGCCTTAAATGGGGTCTACCCACCGCGACATGTGTTGCTGCCGGGGTAACGTCCCCCACCCAGGCCCAACGGCTGGTTCCGACGATTAACAGGCCGCTCCAAGGCGGCGCGAAAGGATGCCCATGCGAGCGAAGACAAGGCGGGCGACGGTAGCCCTGATATTTGTGTTGGCAGCATGTTCGAGCGGAGGTGGTGAGACCACCACGACGGCCGACGCCGGAGGCTCGACTTCCACCACGGCTGCCGGCGCAACGGGTGGGACGGTCCGGGTCGGATACGCCGGAGCCCCGGCCGACCTGAATCCCGGCCTCGGGGTCTTGGTCGAGGACTACATCATGTACGACCTGATCTATGACAGCCTGGCCGACCTCGACCTGGAAGGGAACTTCCAGCCCGAGATTGCCACCGACTGGAGCGTGTCCGATGACGGCCTCACCTGGACGATCAACATCCGCGACGACGTTGTCTTCCATGACGGCACTCCCCTGACCGCTGAAGATGTCGCCTACACCCTCAACCTCTATCGCGACACCGAGGGCTTCGTCTACCTTCCTTCCTACCTCACGCCATTCACTGCAATCGAGGCGGTCGACGCCACGACGGTCACTATGACCACCGAGGCTCCGCTGGCTGCCTTCGATTACCGGCTGTCGGCCATGTTCATCCTCCCCCGCCACATTTGGGAAGCAGCTGGCGACGTCACCACATTCACCAACGATGAGATGATCGGATCCGGGCCTTTCACGTTGGCCGAGCACTCCCAGGATGAGTTCGTGCGGTTGGCAGCCAACGAGTCCTACTGGGACGGGCGGCCCAACGTCGACGAGGTCATCTTCCAATCCTTTACCAACCCCGACGCCCGGGTCCAGGCGCTGATCAACGGCGACATCGACATGATCTATGAGTTTCCCGCCACGGCGGTCCCGGCTCTGCAGGGCACTGCCAATGTGGAGGTGGTCGACGGCCTCGAGTTCGGCGGGCGTCTGGCGGACATATTCTTCAACATGATCGATCCCGAGAATTGCCCGGCGGATGTCGGCATCTGCTCGGGCCATCCGGCCTTGCGGGACGTCGTCGTTCGCAGGGCGCTGGCACACGCTGTCGACAAGCAGCAGTTGATCGACACCCTCCTTCTCGGCCTCGGTGAGCCGGGATTGGGCCTGGTACCTCCGGCCCTGGGCGACTGGTTCGCTTCGGAACTGGTACCCGAGGACTACGCCTTCGATCTGGCTCTGGCCGCCCAGATGCTGGAGGATGCCGGCTACGTCGACACCGACGGGGACGGAATCCGGGAGTGCCCCACCGACGACTGCGGTCCGACTGGAGACCTCACCTTTCGGTTGAACTATCCGACCGACAATGACGAGCATCCTCGAGTGGCGGATACCTTGTCGGGCTGGTGGGCGGAGATTGGCGTAGCGGTCCAGATCCAGGGACTCGACGCCGACGCCTTGACCTCGGTCTGCTGCCCGTCATTCGACTATGACGTCATGTTGTGGTCGTGGACCTCGGACACCGATCCGGAAAGCTTGATGTTCGTGCTCCTGTGCAGTGAGATCGACACCGGGAACTCGGAGACGGGGTATTGCAACCCTGCTTACGACGAACTCAACGATCGGCAAACCGTCGAGACCGATCCGGCCGCCCGCCGGGAAATGATCGTCGAGATGCAACGAATCACCCTCGAGGATGTGCCGTACATCATTCCCTGGTATTACCCGAAGGTCCAGGCCTTTCGGACCGACACCTTCACCGGGTGGCAGACCGGATTCCCGATTGTCGCCCTCGAGGACGAATCAAGTCTGACGGTGGTGCAACCCGCTGGGTGATCGAGACCGCGCAACGGCTTCGGTTCCACAGGACACACATTGCAGCTTCGACTGCTCTTGAAAAAGATTGGGTGGTCGATGGTCACGATCCTCGTGGTCATCACCTTCAACTTCTTCTTGTTCCGCGTGCTTCCGGGCGATCCGGCCAAGGCCGGTGTACGAGATCCCCGGTTGTCGGCCGAAGCTGTGGAGTCCGCGCGGATCAGGTTCGGCCTCGACAAGCCCGTGTTCATCAACACCGAGGGAGACAACCCGTTCGATAGCCAGTTCTTTGCGTACTTTGGTGCCCTGGCCTCAGGGGACCTGGGCACCTCTTACGCGTTCAACAATCGATCGGTCACATCTCTCATTGGGACGGCGTTGCGCAACACCGTCTGGTTGATCATTCCCGCTCAGATCTTCTCGATCATCCTGGGCGTCGCGTTGGGGTTGTGGGCTGCCTGGAGGAGGGGCACCAAGATCGATGTGGCCGCGCTCACCTTCTCCCTGTTTCTGTGGGCCCTGCCAACCTTCTTTCTAGGGATACTCCTCCTCTTCTTCGGGAGCCGCTATCTCGGTCTGCCGGGTGCGGGCCGGGTGACCATTGGCGCCGAATACGCCAGTATTTGGGAACAAGTCTGGGACCTGGCAACACATCTCTTCCTCCCCACTCTGACGTTCACACTCGTCTTGCTCGGCGAGTACATGCTGGTGATGAGGAGTTCGGTGGTTGAGGTATTCGGAGAGGACTACATCCAGACTGCCAAGGCGAAGGGCTTGTCGACGTTCGACATCATCCGCAAGCACGCTTTTCGCAACGCCATGCTGCCGATCGTCACCCTCATCGCCCTCAATCTCGGGTTCACCGTGTCCGGTGCAATTCAGGTCGAGACCGTGTTCTCGTGGCCCGGCCTTGGGAAGCTGACGGTCGACGCGGTGAGCCAGCGCGACTATCCGGTTCTGCAGGGCGCATTTCTGCTCCTGGCCATCGCCGTTATCGTCACCAACCTGCTCGCCGAACTCCTCTACTTGCGCCTCGACCCCCGGGTTACGGACGTATGAGCATGCTCGGCAAGCTGTGGAAGCATCGGCTGGGCCGGATCGGCCTGATCATGCTGGCCGTCGCCGTCGTCGTCGCCATCCTGGCTCCCCTCCTGGCCCCGTACGACCCCTATGCCCTCGTCCGGGTCTCGATCGACGACATCTACGCACCACCTTCGGCCGCCCACCCCCTCGGTACGGATGACGCCGGCAAGGACGTCCTCTCGTCGCTGATCTATGGCGCCCGGGTCTCGCTGCTGGTGGGTTTCGCCGGCGCCCTCATCGCCCTGGTCATCGGCGGGCTCATCGGTCTGATCGCCGGCTTCCGGGGCGGCAAACTCGGCAACGGCCTGATGCGCTTCACCGACTTCTTCCTGGTGATACCCGACCTCGCCCTACAGATCGTGATAGTCGCGATCATCGGCCAGTCGCTGCGCAACATCATCATCGTGATCGGGATCCTCGGTTGGACGACAACTGCCCGGCTGGTCCGGGCCCAGACCTTGTCGGTGCGGGCCCGTAAATTCGTTGACCGGGCCAAGGCCGTCGGCGCGTCGGACTTCTACATCCTGCGCCATCACGTCTTCCCCCAGGTGCTTCCGCTGATGCTGGCCAATACCGTGTTGACCGTATCGCTTGCGATTCTCTCCGAGTCCACTCTGGCCTTCATCGGCCTGGGCGACCCGACCGTCATCTCCTGGGGGCAGATGATGAACTTCGCCTTCAACCGCGGGGCAGTCTCGGCCGGAGCATGGTGGGCGTTGATCTCCCCCGGACTTTCAATCGTGTGGGTCGTGCTCGGCGTCACCCTCCTCGGCAACGCCCTCGAGGATCTCCTCAACCCCCGGCAGGGCCGTCATTACCTGGAGCCAGAACCGGTCCCGCCGGTCGATCAGGTCATCGGGGCACCAGCCGACATGACCCTGGCGGTACGAGATCTCGCCATCGAGTTCGAGGTCGGTGATCTTCGGGCCCGGGCGGTCGATGGAGTCAATTTCGAGGTCGCCCGCGGCGAGGCCCTCGGCCTCGTTGGCGAATCCGGTTCGGGCAAGACCACGACCATGCTCGGGGCGCTTCGCTTGCTGCCCCCCGGTGGCGAGATCGTCGGCGGTTCGGTGTTCCTCGAAGGCACCAACGTTCTGGCTTTG
>DATEEG010000041.1:0-4295 GCA_035281305.1 Acidimicrobiia bacterium
TGGCCTGCGTCGTCTCATCGATCAACAGGCAACCGGAAGAGGTCTGTTATGGCCTTTAGCATGAGCATCACCTACTCGAGCGGCTCGAACGCGGTGCTCGTGTACGCTACCGCGACGGGGTCCTATATCTACCTCCTGCAGCGGATCGTGGTGACCCTCAAGTACAACTGGGGCAGTTCCTCGCGCTGGTATCGACCGGGGGGCTACTTCGACTACGCGGTCGGTGGCGCACAGGTCGAACCGAACATCACGATCCTCAAGGTCAACTGGCCAGTGAGTTCCAAACCCAATGGAGTCGAGGTCAAAGCCCACTACGAGACGGTCGAAGGCATCGTCAATGTCTCCGCTTACGGGCTGTAACAGTCCAAGGAGGATTGGATGAGTGAACAGCCGATTTGGAAGATCACTTTGTCTGACGACCTCGATCCGGATGCGGTGGAGGAGTTGCTCCCCAAAGCGGCCAGCTGGGAGATGGAGGGCACGGGGCTCCAGGTCGAGCGCGTTGATGTCGTCAATGGCTCGACCTACGTGTTTGTGTCTGGCTCTGAGGCCGATGCGCAGCGGCTCCTGGAGAGAATCGGCGAGTTTCAGCCCAAGCTGATCGGCAGTCGGGAATGTGAGGCTTGCACGGTGGAGGTCCTCCACCGGATGGAACCGGAAAAGCCGCCTCGTCCCAAGCGTCGCTGACACGGCCGGGTGAGGAGGTTCGAGGATGTTCACGCGCCTCTTAGGCGGCAGCTCGAGTTGCCTTCAGATCGAGACTCCAGACTCCAGCACCTCGCCATATCACGTAGGCAGAGAGAACGATAACCATCAAGGGGATGACGGGTTCACTTGGCTGTAAGGGAAACAGCGCCGGATCGTCTACAATCACGTGGACGTAGGTCGCCACAGCCATGATCGCCATGACGACGACGCCCGCTGGGCGAGCCAATAGACCTACCAACAAAACGATCCCGACTCCGATTTCAACGAAGGGCACGGTCCATCGGGTCAGTGTGTAAAGGGGTAGATCTGCCGCAAAGAGTTGGGCCGACCAGGCCTTTGCCAGCGTTGGCACCAGGAATTTCATGAGGCCAGAGATCACGAACAAAGAACCCAACGTCAAGCGGATAAGTGCGACCGGCTTCTCAGGGCGCGTCTGTCGAAGCTCGTACAAGGTCATAATGAAAGATAGTCGGTGCAGGGTTGTGGAGAAATCAGGGAACGCGCGAAGCGACTCGACCGGCCGCAGCCAGGCATAGGTCCATCGGCAGCCCCGGACCGGGACCCCGATTAGACTCGCTCCGCCATGGAGATCGAGGAGCCTAAGGCCGTCCCGGAAATCGAGGAGCCGAGCGGGGAGTTTCCCCGCGATCCGCACCTCGAGCGCAGCAGACGCGCGCTACCGCTCCTCGCCCTCACGGCGCTCGGCGTCGTCTACGGCGACATCGGAACCAGCCCGCTCTACGCCATTCGCGAGTGCTTCCACGGTCCGCACCGGGTCCCGGTCACCGAGGACAACGTCCTGGGCGTGCTCTCGCTCGTCTTCTGGACGCTCGTCATCGTCGTGACCCTCAAGTACCTCGTCTATGTGATCCGCGCCGACAATCGCGGTGAGGGAGGCATCCTGGCGCTCATGGCGGTCGTCCGGAGCCAGGTAGCCCAGCCGCGCCGCCGATGGCTCGTGGTGTCGCTGGGGATTTTCGGGGCGGCCCTTCTCTATGGCGACGGGATCCTGACCCCGGCGATATCCGTCCTCGGCGCGGTGGAGGGCCTGGAGGTGGCCGCGCCGGGGCTTCACCGCGGCATCGTGCCGGTCACGGTCGTGATCCTGATCGGGCTCTTTCTCTTCCAGCGACGGGGGACAGCGGGCGTCGGGATCGTGTTCGGGCCGATCATCCTGCTCTGGTTCATCACGATCGCGATCCTGGGCATCTCCGGGATCCTTCGCGAGCCGGGCGTGCTGAGGGCGGTCAACCCTGCACACGCGGCGCAATTCTTTGCAATCAACGGCCTGGCCGCTTTCCTGGTCCTCGGCGCGGTGTTCCTGGTGGCGACCGGCGGCGAGGCGCTGTATGCCGACTTGGGCCACTTCGGGGCCCTGCCCATCCAGATCGACTGGTTCACCGTCGTGGGCCCGTCGCTCCTCCTCAACTACTTCGGCCAAGGGGCGCTCCTCCTGTCGAACCCCGAGGCGGCTCCGAACCCGTTCTACCATCTCGCGCCGTCGTGGGGTCTCTACCCCCTGCTCGCGCTGGCCACGGCCGCCGCGATCATCGCCTCGCAGGCGATCATCTCGGGCGCCTTCTCCCTGACCCGTCAGGCGGTCCAGCTCGGCTATCTGCCGCGAGTCGAGATCCTGCACACCTCCGCGGTCAAGATCGGCCAGATCTACATCCCGGTCGTGAACTGGCTCCTGATGGTGGGGACGATCGGGCTCGTCCTGGCCTTCCGCTCATCCAGCAACATCGCGGGCGCCTACGGCGTCGCGGTGTCGACGACCATGGTGATCACGACCTTCCTGGCCTACTTCGTCGCCCGCCGGGTCTGGGGATGGAGCCCCTGGCTGGCCGGGGCGGTGACGGTCGGATTCATCGCCATCGATCTCACCTTCTTCGGCGCGAACATTCTCAAGCTGGGAGCCGGCGGGTGGCTGCCGCTTCTCGTCGCCGCGGCGGCCTTCACGGTGATGACGACCTGGGAGCGCGGGGGCGAGCTCCTCGTCGAACGGTTCGGAAAGACGAAGCTGTCCATGGATCACCTCCTCAAGGACGTCGGCCAGCACGGCCCGACCCGCGTGGCCGGGACCGCCATCTTCCTCACCGGGGACCCCGACATGATCCCCACCGCCCTCCTGCACAACGTCAAGCACAACAAGGTCCTCCACGAGCAGAACGTGTTCCTGACCGTGCGGAACGAAGAGATCCCCTATGTGTCCACCCGGGATCGGGTGAGCGTCGAGGACCTCGGGAGCGGTTTTTTCCGCGTGATCGGGCGTTACGGCTTCATGGAGGATCCGAACGTTCCGGCGATTCTCGAAGAGACCCGGAAGGCCGGCCTCGAGGCGGATCTCCGGAGGCCGACCTACGTGCTGAGCCGGAACGCCGTGCTCCCTGCCGCGCATCCGCCCCTGGCACGGTGGCGCGAGAGCCTGTTCATCTTCCTCATGCGCAACTCCCTCCGGCCGACGCAGTTCTTTCGAATCCCCCACAACCAGGTGGTGGAGATCGGCCGACAGATCTCGCTCTGAGGAAACGCGTTCAGCTCTCGAGGTCGGCGAGGCGAAAAGCGGTCAGGATCTGCGGTTGCGAGGCCAGCAGGTAGACCCCCATCGCCAGCGCCGCGATCGCGCTCGCCACCACCACGGACCATACCGAGACCAGCCCACCGGATGGCTCGGCAAGCATCACCACGGCACCGACGAGGTGGAAGAACAAAGCCAGTAGCAGCACGAACGCCAGGTACCAGATCTTCGGGTGGCGTCCTGATTCCAGAAGCAGCCAGGCGGCCGCAAGACCCAGGACGAGGAAGACGACCAGATGGAGCCCGTTGTAGATCAGGAGCGGGGCGATCTCCACGCCGTCCGCTAGCGTGCCGGTACCGAGCAGGGAGCGTCCGAGGGCCGCGGGCGTGGAGAATGGGTTCCGACCCTGGACGACATTCAGGACGACATAGAAGACCACGACGACGGCGTAGCCGATGCTCCCGGCGATCAGACCATGCTTCCAGACGCTCGGCGGCCGTCTTCCGGTCTCTCCAACCCTCGCGCGCTCCTGGACACGGAGAACGCTTTCGATCATCCCCCGGGCCACCATCGACAGAGACAGGACGATCCCCAGCCATGCGAGGGTGAGAAAGGCGAGGCCAAGAAGCCAGAGAACGGGCGTCAGGGCTTCCATGCCCAAAGTCTCGCCTCATTCGCCAGGCCAGTCTGTCGGGATTTTACCCCTTCCTCGTGTCGGGGCATCACCGAAGTCGAGCAGCCGCCTCAGGCCACGTGGAGGATGACCAGATACCCTTCGGGAACGAGGCTCGTTGCCAGAGGTATCGTCGAGGGGGCCGGTCAGAGGTGAGCCCGGTGCGTTCCGCGAAGCCCATCATGAGCGAGATGGCGTTTTCAAGCTCGATCTGCGCCGCCCTCGACATGCCTTTCAGGCCACCGCCAACCTCCACAGAAAGAGCGCGAATGCGCCGCCGCTGAGCACGGTCCGCACCGCGTGGCGAGCTCCGAGGAAGACGCCACACCCGAAGGTCGCCACGATTTGAGCCATCAGGGTTTCTCGATGGACTTCAGCTCGATCAGGGCAGGCCCT
>DATEEG010000042.1:0-4010 GCA_035281305.1 Acidimicrobiia bacterium
ATCGCGGCGCATGCCCTCGATGAGAGAAATGGCCGCCCCCTCCACACCACCCTGAGCGATCGAGTCCTGACGCTTCTTGCGGTGGCCGGATTCGGCGGTGCATTCGTCGTTGCAGTGATCGGTGCGTTCGAGCTCTCCCCATGGGTATTGGCCTGGGCGGTCGCCGGGGTGGCGCTGGCCGCGGGCTATGCCCTGGAACGTCCGCGGCTGCTTCACACCACGCTGGGATTTGCCGCCGCCTGGGGCGGTTTTCCGGTCCTGGTCGGATACTGGGCGCAAGCTCGGAACCTGACAATCGGGGCGGTCGCCGTCGCCGGTGCCGCCACTCTCATCTCGATGGCGCAGCGGGCGCTCAGCACCCCGGCCCGCTATCTCCGCCGGCAAACCGACAGCGCCGAGATGATCATCCTCCGGGATCAACACGAGGAGCGCTGGAACGACGAGAGGATCCTCGCCACCTGGGAGCGGCCTTTGCGCCTTCTCGCGTGGGCGATGGTGACGCTGGCGGTGGGACTGCTCGCGGCGAGAACCGTGGTCCAGTGACCGTTTTGGCGCGTCAAAGCCGTGCCCTGGCACGGCTTTGACGCGCCAGAACGGGAATAGGCTGCCGATATGGCCAACGAACGTCCCGAGATGCTCGAAAAGAGCACCACTCTCTACTTCGGTCCCTGGTACCGGCAGTCGCCGTTCTTTCGATCGACCCTGGCTGCCGGATGCTCGTCATACGACATCTACAACCACATGTACCTCCCCGCCTACTACGACGACCCCGACACCGAGTATTGGGCTCTGGTCGAGGGCGTGACGATGTGGGACGTAGGGGTCGAGCGGACCGTTGAGGTGTCAGGTCCCGACGCCGACCGTTTGATCGACTTCATCACCTGCCGTGACCTGACGAAATGCGCGATCGGACAGGGCAAGTACATGCCCGTGATCGCCCCCGACGGTGGGATCGTGAACGACCCGGTTCTCCTCCACGTCGCCGAGAACAAATGGTGGATGCAGTTGGCGGATTCCGATGCCGGCCTCTACGCGACCGGAGTGGCCGGAGCGGGTGGATTCGACGCGCAGGTCTCCTACCCGGATGTCCATCCGATGCAGGTGCAGGGACCGCTGTCCGGCAAGACCCTGGAGAAGTTGGTCGGTCCCTCGATCTACGACCTCAAGTACTACTGGCTGGGCACCTTCACGATCGGCGACATCCCGGTAGTCATCAGCCGCACGGGCTGGACCGCCGTCCCCGGCTTCGAGGTCAACCTGCTCGACGGCAGCCGCGGCGCCGAACTCTGGAACGCGGTCCACGCCGCCGGTGAGGAGTTCGACATTCGACCGATCGCTCCGTGTGAAGCTCGCCGGATCGAAGCGGGCATCTTCAACTACGGGTCGGACATCACCCTGGCCGACACCCCCTTCCATGTCATGGGGATGGAGAGGCTGGTCGAGCACCAGGAGCAGAACTACCTGGGCAAGGAAGCCCTGGAGCGCATCCGTCATGCCGGGGTCGATCGCAAGCTGGTCGGCGTCTTCCTGGAGTCGAACCAATTGCGGGCCGAGTTGTCGGAACCGTGGCCGGTCTATTCGAATGGACGGCGGGTCGGGAGAATGACCGACGCGGTCTGGTCGCCGGGACTCGAGAAGAACATCGGCTACGCCTGGGTCCCGATCGACCTGGCGACGCCGGGGAACCACCTCGACATCGTCGACGAGGACGGGGTCGAGTTGTTCGGTACTACCGCCAGCCTTCCCTTCGTCGACCCCCAGAAGAAGGTCCCGGCACGGAGCCTGGCCGAGGCCTGAGCCAAGCACCTTCCTGGTGCGCCAGCAGGTCCGCCACCAACCAGGGTCGGATCAACGCCTGGCTGGCAGGTTTAGGCCGGAGGGCATCCGGGCACACCACCTGTAGACGTTGATTGGAGAAAAAACATGCCTGGAATCAAAGCCGCCGGAGTGATTGCCGCCCTTGTCGGGCTGGGAGTGCTCATCAAGGAGCGCCGCAATAGCACCGGTCTTCAGAAGGCCCTCGAGGCCAACTGGAAAGAAATCAAGAAGAAGCTTCCCGAAGAGTGGCTCGAGATCGCACCCAAGAAGCGCAAGGAAGCGGCCCGTTTCATCGACTCGGTCCATAAGGCCACCGGCGAGAGCCGTCGTCGGATTCGTCGGACGCTGCAAGATTTGACTGCCTAACCACCTCATCCCTCTGGAGCTAAAGCTCCAACCTGTCGGGCCTACTCGGAATCGGGTAGGCCCGATTTGTATGCAGCTGTGAGGGGGTGAGGGCTGACAAAATAGGTGTTGATCGTTCCGACCCCCTGGAGAGTCTTGGGGCCGCAGGACTCGAAGTTGAATCCGTCGGTCACCATCATCATCCTCGTCGTCTCACTTATGTGGACCCGGCCGGGTATTCCCGACTCCTCCAGGCGGCTGGCGACGTTGACCGTGTCACCCCAGACGTCGTAAGCAAACTTTCGGGTTCCTATGACGCCACCAGCAGCAGGGCCCGAATGGATGCCAACCCGCAGCGCCACGTCGGTCAGGTCGGCGGTGAACCTCTCGGCTACCAGCAACATGGCCAGGCCGAGATCGACGACCTTGTCGGCATGGCCCTCGAGCGGCTCCGGGAGACCGCCGGCGACCATGTAGGCGTCCCCGATCGTCTTTATCTTCTCGAGTCCGCGCTCGGCGACCAATGAGTCGAATTCCGTGAAGAGATCACTGAGAAGAGTGATGACATCACGAGGAGGGAGCTTGGCCGCCAGTGGAGTGAAGCCGACCATATCTGCGAACAGCACCGACACCGAGGAGTACTCGTCGGCGATGGGGAACTCTCCGGCCCGGAGCCGAACGGACACCGAGGCGGGGAGCACGTTGAGCAGAAGGCGGTCGGTCTCGTCCGAGTAGCTCTGAAGATCATCGGCCTGCTGTTTGATCACGAGGGCCTGGTAGTACACCTGGCGCCGGTCGCGTTCAAGGCGACGCAACGCGAGCAGCGTGCCGATCGACACGGCGACGAATATGAACGTGTCGAGGACGAGGCTCTCACCCTCGTTGGTTATGACGACTATCGCAAACGCGACAGCGATGGCCGTGGTCCGAAGGAGAGCGAACACGAAGCGGGTTCGCGCAATGAAACCGTAGGAAAACAAGAGCATTATCGCCGCCACGGCATATCCGTGGAACACTCCCGTCACCGCCGCCAGCGAGATGATGACGATGCCATTGGCGGCGGTCAGCAGTCCGATCAACCCGTGCTGGCGATTCAAGGTGCGGGCCCAGCGCGAGATCACCACGCACACGACGGCGGCAGCCGACATGAGGAACCCGACCGTGTAGGCGAGGTCGGGAGGAACGTCGGTCCCGATCGGGAGGATCAGGGCGGCGACGACCCACAGCACCGCCGACGCGCCGGCCGTCAGTCCGAACCATCCCTGGGCTCCCTCCCCCTCATCACACTGGAAACGCTGCTCCAATTCGGGGTCGAGGAACCTCAGCGAAAAACGATCGAGGGCTCCGCCCTGGAACGCACCGGTCATGTCTCAGAGGGTAGGCATCCCCTCTCCTCCCTCAGGCTACTGAGGGATCTTGTCCTCGATCTCCCAGGCATGGTCGAGGGCATGCCAGGCGATCCGGCGGGCTGCATATCTTTGCGGCCATTTGCGATCGGCCACGGGAGACCCGTCGCTCGGCCGGGCGAGGACAGCCAGCACGGAAGCCCTCATGGCGGCGACCGCGGCACGATCCGTCGGGGGACTCTGCTTGATGCCGATTTCGCGGGCATAGGCGCTATCGGCCTCATCGACGTGGGCAACGATCTTCGAAGTGTCGCGTCCTCCTCCCCGGGGCCCCTTGCGAAGCACTTCGGGGGCGGCCCGGGCCACGGCGTCGAACACAGACCACGCGGACGCAACCAGCACGGCCAGGCGGGAGGCTTCTTTCGAAGTAACCGGGCGGCGGTCGTCGTCGATGATCACCGACGGCACGCCGAAGTCCGTCCCTCCATCCCCGTCAACCTG
>DATEEG010000043.1:0-2093 GCA_035281305.1 Acidimicrobiia bacterium
GAGGCGCGGGACTGGCAGCATCGCAAGTTCGAAGCGGGATGGGCCGGGGTTGGGTGGCCGACGATTTATGGCGGCCGCGGTGGCACCCCCGTCGAGCAGATCATTTTCGCCCAGGAGGAGGGCGCCTTCGACGTCCCTCATGATGCGCTGGCGGTCGGGACCGGATGGTGTGGGCCTGCCATCCTCTTCCTCGGCAGCGAAGAGCAGAGGGCGAGGTATCTCCCCCCTCTTTTGTCCGGCGACGAGGTGTGGTGCCAGTTGTTCTCCGAGCCCGGGGCGGGATCCGACCTGGCGGGCCTCGACACCAAAGCCATCCGGGACGGGGACGAGTGGGTGATTTCGGGTCAAAAGGTGTGGACGACCTTCGCCCACATGTCGGACTGGGGGCTGTGCATCGCCCGCACCGATCCCGACGTAGCCCGACACAAGGGGCTCACCGCCTTCATCATCGACATGAAGGCGCCGGGTGTCACCGCCCGCCCGATCCGGCAGATGACGGGATCGGCCAACTTCAACGAGGTCTTCCTCGACGACGTCCGGGTGCCCGACGACCGCAGGGTCGCCAACGTCGGCGACGGCTGGCGAGTCGTCATCACGACGTTCATGTTCGAGCGGACTTCCCTGTTCTCGATGGCGGGCTCGGTGGGCCAGGCGATGGAGCAACTGCTCGCCGAGCGAGCGCACGGAGACCGATTGGCGCGTGATCGGTGGGTCCGAACCTGGATCGGTGGACGGGTGCTTGGCTTCACGAACCTCAGACTCCTGACCGCGATCGCTCAGGGACGCATCCCGGGCCCGGAGGGGTCGCTTGGAAAGCTCGTAGGGACCCTTCTGCTTTCTGACATCTACAACCAGGCCGTCGACCTTCTCGGGGCCGAAGGAATGCTGGCCGCGTCCGACGCGCCGGTCGGGGGAGAGTGGCAGGACGCCTTCCTCGGAACCCCGGGTTTGCGGGTGGGTGGTGGGACCGACCAGATCCAGCGCAACATCATCGCCGAGCGGATCCTGGGGCTTCCCAAAGATGCGGTGGGGGCATGAAGATCCGGGTCGTCACCCTGTTCCCGGGATTCTTCGATGGTCCCCTGGCCACCTCGATCGTCGAGCGGGCGATTTCGGCTGGCGAACTCGACGTCGAGTTGATCGACCTGCGGAGCTTTGGAAAGGGAATACATCGCCAGGTCGACGACGCCCCCTTCGGGGGCGGGGCCGGGATGGTTCTGATGGTCGAACCGCTGTTCAACGCCCTACGGCCCATCGCCAACTCTCACCGCATCCTGCTGACGCCGGCGGGCACCAGGCTCGGCCAGGCCATCCTCGATCGGCTGGCGACCTATGACGACATCACCCTCGTGTGTGGACGCTACGAAGGAGTCGACGAGCGTGTCTCTGACCACCTGATCGACGAAGAGATCTCCCTCGGGGACTTCGTTCTGGCCGGGGGGGAGGCTGCCGCCGCCGTCATGATCGAGGGGATCGCCCGGCTGCTGCCCGGCGTGGTTGGCAACCCTGCGTCCGTCGAGTTCGAATCCTTCAAAGGCGGTCTGCTCGAGGAACCGCAGTACACGCGACCGGCGTCCTTCGAGGCCGGTGGCGGTCAAACCTGGGACGTGCCCGAGATCCTCCTGTCCGGAGACCACGGCAAGATCGAAGCATGGAGGGCCGACCAACGCCGGCAGCGAACCAGGGCCCGGAGGCCAGATCTGCTGTGAGGCCCAATCGGGGTTTGGAGTCTGTGCCCTCTGAGCCGGTCGTTACGGGCCGTATCACAGTCCTGATAACATCGGAGTCCCTTCCGGCCGTTGCCCGGAGTTCCAAGGAGCCTTAGATGAACAAGCTTGACATGCTCAAAGGCGCTTACGCGCGTGATGACCTGCCCGAGTTCCGCCCCGGCGACACAGTCAAGGTGCACGTCCGGGTGGTGGAAGGCAACCGTGAGCGCACCCAGGTCTTCGAGGGTGTCGTCATCGCTCGCAACGGGAGTGGTCTCGATGCCAGCTTCACAGTTCGCAAGGTCAGCTTCGGCGTCGGCGTTGAGCGCGTATTTCCCGTGAACGCGCCCATAATCCAGAAGGTGGAAGTCACCCGCCGCGGAG
>DATEEG010000044.1:0-2440 GCA_035281305.1 Acidimicrobiia bacterium
GACTACTTCGGGTCCTGGGCGAAATTCGGTCAGTAGCGCCCGCTCAGATTGGAATACGGTCACTGGGTCCCGGTACTCGTTCCTCTACGACCGTTTTTCGCTGGCGCCGGTGGTCACTGACCAAATTTGCAGGCATCATCAACAAAGGTCGCCAGGACCCTCCCTTCCTTGGCCGATTCTTCCCGAAGGGCCGACCACCATGGCCCCTTTCGAAGGCGGGTAGCCCGACGGACTCGCCGGGACTCTTCCTTCGTCGATTCTCTTCGATGGGCGACCGCCATGGCCCCTTTCGAAGGCGGGTAGTCCGACAAACTCCCGGGGAGAACAGTCCGGGTTATGCCTGGTGCCTTTAGATCGGTATCTGATAGGCTGTCTCTTGCCCCGGCGCAGTCTGCCGGGAGCAATTCCTCTGGAGGTCGAGCAACTACCTATGCCCACTGAAACCGAAACCGCGCCGCCAGCGCCGGCGCCCGACGAGCCCCCTACCGAAATGACCGGTGAACCCGCAGTCGAAGCCACCTCGGAACCCACCGGTTCGGAGCCACCCACCGACTCGCCAGGCCCAGCTCCGGCTGGCGCCGCTGAGCGAGCGGTGATAGTCCCCCCCAGCGTTGAGTCCTTGCCGGATGACTTCGGCGACGACTTCGAGGCCGCCATCAATCAAACGGTGGTCGAGTTCAAAGAGGGTGACATCGTCGAAGGGACCGTTGTCTCCGTCGATGCCGACGGGGCCATGGTCGATGTCGGTTACAAGTCCGAGGGGTTGATCCCCACCGAGGAACTCTCGATCCGTGCGAATGTCGACCCCACCACCGTCGTCTCGGTGGGTGAGAAGGTCGAGGCCCTCGTTCTCAACAAAGAGGACGACGAAGGCCGTTTGATTCTCTCCAAGAAGCGCGCCCAGTACGAACGCGCCTGGGGCCGGGTCCAGAAGATCACCGAGCAGGGCGGCACCGTCAAAGGAACCGTCATCGAGGTGGTCAAAGGCGGCCTCATCGTCGACATCGGACTCCGCGGCTTCCTGCCCGCTTCCCTGGTCGACCTCCGCCGGGTGCGGGATCTCGATCCCTTCATCGGACAGGAAATCGAAGCCAAGGTCATCGAGCTCGACCGCAACCGCAACAATGTGGTCCTCTCCCGCCGGGCCTATCTCGAAGAGGAACAGGCCGAGCAGCGAGCGGCTTTCCTCGACGACCTCAAGGAAGGCGAGATTCGTCCCGGAGTGGTCTCCTCGGTCGTCAACTTCGGTGCTTTCGTCGATCTCGGCGGCATGGACGGCCTGGTCCACGTCTCCGAAATGTCCTGGCAGCACATCTCCCATCCGTCGGAAATGGTCAAGGTGGGTGACAAGGTCCAGGTCAAAGTCCTCGAGGTAGATCGCGAGCGTGAGCGGATTTCGCTTTCGGTCCGTCAGACCCTCGAAGACCCGTGGGAGGTCTTCTCCCGCTCCGCCAACGTCGGCGATGTCGTCGATGGCATCGTCACCAAGACGGTTCCGTTTGGTGCCTTCATCTCGGTGTCAGAGGGAGTCGAGGGCCTGGTCCACGTTTCTGAGATCGCCATCCACCGGGTCGAGTCGCCCGAGTTGGAACTGTCGATCGGCCAGCAGGTCAAGGTCAAAATCACCGAGAAAGAAGAAGAACGGCGTCGAATAAGCCTGTCGATCAAGCAGGCCTTGCCCGAGTGGCAGGAACGCAGCACGCAGCCGGCTCCCCAGCCGGGACCCGCCAAACGGCCCGCCCGGCGAGAATTTGAGCGCGAATTCGGGCCGGCCCCGGCCGAGCCCGAGCCCATCACAGTCGATGCTTCACTCGAAGCCATTCTGCAAGAGCTCAAGGAGCGGGGAATCGGTCGTCGCTAGGTAGAGACCTTGACCGGACTAGTTACATGTGGGACCCTTCCGGCGGCTCGGGCCAACGGGGGCCTAAAGGGTGGCGAATTCCGGGTCGAAGAACTAGTGACAACTGACAACTGGTTATTGGCTGCGGCCCTTCTGTTTAGAGCGATTCCGAATCGGGGGCTTCCAGCTTTGTCAATAAGGAGCTTTGGATGGGTAGGAGAGCGTTAGTTTTGTTGGTGGCCCTGCTGCTCGCAGGTGTTGCTGCCTTTGCGGTGTTCCAATTCCTCAACGGAATCAGGAACGATGTGGAGGCCAACCGCGAGAAGACCCCGGTCTTCCGTGCCACGCAGTTCATTCCGGAGGGCTCCGACGGATCATTGGCCCTCCAGTCCGGCTGGTTCGCCCCGGGGGAAGAGAACGTCGAGGATCTCCCCGACGGCGCGATCACCACTGACCAGGAACTTCAAGCAATCGTGGGCGGCCGCCTGGCGGTAGGCCCGATCGAGCGCAACCAGATCATCACGCAGAGCCAGTGGGCCCAGCTGACGGTCAACTTGAAGCCCCTCTCCGAACTCATCCCCTCGGGCAAGCAGGCGATGA
>DATEEG010000045.1:0-9763 GCA_035281305.1 Acidimicrobiia bacterium
AAGGGCGCCGATGTGATCTTCGTGCCCGTGGGTGAGGACGACGCAGACGACGTCTTCTTTCCGATCTACCAGCCAGCCCCAGTTCGGAAACACCAGGTCGACGCCCAGCATTTCCTCTTCGGGAAACATCAGCCCGCAGTCGATGACCGCGATCTTGCCGTCGATTTCGAGCGTGGCACAGTTGCGGCCGATGCCGCCGAGCCCTCCGAGGAACGTGACCTTGATGGTCAAGAGGCGTTCAAATTCATTGGAGAGTCCGGTTCATCCACCCACCGCGCCGAGCGCTTCCTTGACGGCTGCGACCGTCGATTCAGACGCCGGCAGCAGGGGAAGGCGGGGAACGCCCACAGGTTCCCAAAGGGAGTTGAGGGCGGCCTTGACCGGGGCAGGGTTCGGCTCCATGAAGCAAGCAAAAGCCAACGGAAGAAGTTGATGGTGCAGTTCCCGAGCGCGGGCGGTTTCCCCTGCCGCTGCTGCTCTCACCATCGCCGCCACCGCATCGCCGGCCAGGTGCGAGATCACCGAGACCACGCCGACGGCCCCGACGGCCATCATCGGCCACGTGTACGAGTCCTGGCCCGAGTACACCGCCAGCCCGGCCACTTCATGACAGGTCTGTGAAGTGAAGTCGATGTCCATGACGGCATCCTTGACCGCCCGAATCCGGGGGTGGTCCGAAAGCTTTCGCAGAGTCTCGACGTCGATCCGTCGAGCAGTCCGCCCGGGGATGTTGTAGAGCATCACCGGCAGGTCGGTGGCATCGGCGATCGCCTCGAAGTGGGCGATCAGGCCCTCCTGACTGGGTCGTGAGTAATAAGGGGTGACTGCCAGCAAACCGTGCACACCTGCTTCGGCCGCCCGCCGCGACAGATGAACCGACTCGGCGGTGTCATATGTCCCGGTCCCGGCGATCACCCTGACGTCGCGGCCGGTGACCGACTCGACCACGGTGCGGTAGATGGCGACTTTCTCGTCGGCCCCGAGCGTGGGCGACTCTCCGGTGGTACCGGTGACGACCAGGCCATCGGAGCCGTGGTCCGTGAGATGGCGAGCCAGCCGCCAGACTTTCTCATAGTCCACCTGGCCCGCCTCGGTGAACGGGGTGATCATGGCGGTGAGGACTTGTCCAAAGGGCGACATCGATGTTTCCCATCTCCCGTAGGCCCAGTTCCGTTACCAGTCTCCGGCACCCGGCGCGGGGTACCTGATTCGGGTCGTCCCGGGCGGGCCGGCTTTCACAAAGTGCATCGAGGGTGTGGAAGCCGACATTACCCGCGGAACAACCAATGCCGGCACCGGGTTAGATTCAAATGACTATGACTACGAATGTGATCGACGTTTCCGAAGCCGATTTCCAGTCGGTGGTGATCGAGGGCTCGCGGCAGACGCCCGTCATCGTCGACTTCTGGGCGGACTGGTGCCAGCCCTGCAAAACGCTAGGCCCCATCCTCGAGAAGGTGACCGGTGAGGCCGGGGGGTCGATCCGACTGGCCAAGGTCGACGTCGACGCCAATCCCCGCCTCGCCCAGGCCTTCGGAGTGCAGGGCATTCCGATGGTGATCGCCTTCAAGGACGGCAAGCCGGTCAGCCAGTTCACCGGCGCCGTCCCCGAGGCCGCGGTCCGTCAGTTCATCTCACAACTGCTCCCACCATTGGTGGACGAGGCTGTGCTCGCAGCCGAGGCTCTGGCCGACTCCGGCGACCTGGCGGGCGCCGAGGCGGCTCTGTCCCGCTTGTTGGCCGAACAGCCCGCCAATCTCGAGGCCGGCCTGTCCCTCGCCACCCTCTTGCTCGATCGGGGCGCCTCCCAGGAGGCGATCGAAGTCCTCTCCCGTCTCAGTCAGACCGCCGACGTGAAGCGGTTGCTGGCGGCCGCCCGCTTGCTCGACGGGGGCGAGGTCGATCTCGCCGACCCTGAGGCCGCTCTCCCCCGGTTGCTGGAATTGGTACAGGAAGGTGGAGATGGCCGCGAGAAGGCCCGCCTGCAGATGATCGACCTCTTCGACGTTCTCGGCGCCGACAACCCCTTGACCGTGGAATACCGGCGACGGTTGGCGAACGCGTTGTTCTAGAGGAGAACCGGCAATCCGCGACCCAGGGTCGTTTTGGTTGCTGGACGACGGAAACAGCCCACAGAAAACCGCTATCAGCGTCGATCGCGTAGCTCCAGCAACTGACGGACCTGACTCAGAACCTCGTCCGGCCGCTTCGTGAAGTCGAACCACGTGAACCGGAGGATGGTCCATCGGTGGAGGAGGGAGAGCCGATCGCGTCGCCGGTCCCGCTCGAAGTCGGCAACCCTCGTGTGCCAGCGGCGGCCGTCCCCTTCGACACCGGCCAAGTGAGGCGGCCAGGCGAAGTCGATTCTCTCGTCGGGGTTCCACGGTGCCGGAAATTGCCACTCGGGCCGGGGTATCCCACCGCGATCGAACAGATCCATCCCGACCTGTTCGAGCTTGGAGGCGGAGACCAGTTCATCCCCAACCCTTTCACTCAGAAGTTCGCGAATTGCTTTCGATCCGGTCCGTCCCGGTCGGGCAGTTTCTTCGAACACGGCGACCAACTCATCGATTCGAACCCTTCCTGAAGCGAGCATTTCATCCATCGCCCGCGCCACCATCCCCTTCTTGCAGACGGCGGCGAGATCGACGAGGGTGCGCGCGACGTTGGTCGTTCGGAGGTCATCGATTGTCACGATGTGATCCGCTGCCAGGTCGAGTGAGCGATGGACGGTGACGCCGGGAAAGCCATGTGTGGTTCGGGCGTGCACGGTCACCACCGCTTTGCCTTTTGGAATCATCGGAATGCCGAGGAGCTCCGCCGCCGACTCGTGTGAGATCGCGGCATTCGGCAAGATGGCCGCTGCTCCGCGCAACAGGCCCTTGAGGTCGCCGGCCATCCCGTTCACCTGATACAGACCGTTGCGGACCCTTGTCCAGCGTTCCTCCTGGAGTCGCCACCTGATCGCCGCCGGGGAAAGCCCGTACTCCGCGGCCTGTCGTCCACTGATGAAGCTTGCCTGGCTGGCGGCCAGCGCTCCCAATTCGAGATCTCTTCGCATCCAATCCGGATTGAACGGGAATTGGGGCGGGGTCTACAAGATGGCTGCGCGTCTGTGGGTTGTTTTGGTTGCTGGGCAACCAAAACAACCCTGGGTCGCGTTTAAGGTCCCCCCATGGCTAAGCAGTATTCGAAGCAACCGGACCTTTCCATCGACCTCTCGAAGAGCTATACGGCGGTTCTCGACACGAATCACGGTCAGATCACGATCGCACTGGACGCGGAACGGGCGCCGCAGACGGTGAACAACTTCGTGTTTCTCGCCAATGAGGGCTTCTACGACGGAGTCATCTTCCACCGCGTGATTCCCGGGTTCGTCATTCAGGGGGGCGATCCCACCGGCACCGGCACCGGCGGGCCCGGCTACAAGTTTCGGGACGAACTCGACAAGCCGGGGACCTACTCCCGAGGCACCGTGGCCATGGCCAACGCCGGCCCCAACACGAACGGCTGCCAGTTCTTCATCGTGCTCGGCAGCCCCGGTCTGCCCCATGCCTACACGATCTTCGGTGAGGTGACCGACGGGATGGACGCGGTCGATGCCATAGCCGCGTTGAAGACCCGATCCGACCGGCCCGTCGACGACGCCGTCATCCGCTCGGTCAAGATCACCGAGGGATAGACAGGCGTTAGAGACCCATCAGGCCTTCGAGCCCGACCGACACCCCGGCGCTGATCTTGTCGATCGAGCGGATCGCCAGAAGGATCCCGGGCACGAAGGCGGTGCGATCGGTGGTGTCGTGACGAATCGTGAGGATCTCGCCGGGGTTGCCCAACAGGATCTCCTGGTGGGCGAGCAACCCCGGTAGTCGGACGGAATGCACCCAGACTCTGCCGACCTCCGCACCTCTCGCTCCCGGATACGACTCCTGAGATTCCACCGCCCGCTCCCCCGACGGTTTCAGGCGGGCCGCGGTCGCCAGGGCTGTCCCCGACGGGGCGTCCGCCTTGCGGTCGTGATGGAGCTCGACGATCTCGCCAGCCGTGAAGTAGGGGGCTGCTCTCTCGGCCATCGACATCATGAGCACCGCACCCAACGAGAAATTGGGAACCACCAGGCACTTGCGCGGACTGTCACCCCACAGGCGGAGAAGCTCCTTCATTCTGGCGTCGTCGAATCCGGAGGTCCCGACCACCACGTTTCGATCCATCTGCCGCCAGATCGCCAGATTTGCCATCACGACGTCGGAGCGGGCGAACTCGACGATCACATCGGCCTCGGCCAGGGCTTTGGGATCTTCGAAACCGTGACCCGGCGCGAACCGGCCGATCAATTCCAGGTCAGCAGTGGACTCGACCGCCTCGCCAGTGAGCAGTCCCATGCGGCCGACGGCCCCGGAGACTCCTACCCGGATCACGCCACCCATTTGTCGAGGTCGCCGTCTTTGAAGGGTCCGACCGCACCCATCACCCTGGTCCCGGTCAGGACAGCCGCAGCCACCGACTGAATGTCTTCCAGGGTGACCGCCTCGACCCGGGCGATCCGCTCATCGATCGAGAGGTGGGGCGACCCGTTGATCTCGTCGCGGCCCAGCCTGATCATCCGACTGTTGGGATCCTCCATCGCCAAGGCCAGGCCCCCTCGCATCGACCCCTTGGCTCTCTCCAACTCGGCGGCAGTAACGCCGTCGGTGACCACTCGATGTATTTCGTCCACTATCAACTGGAGGCAGGTGTCGGCCTGGTCGGGAGTCGTTCCTACGTACACGCCCCAGCCGCCGGCATCGGCATGGGCCATCCGAAAGCTGTACACGGCGTACGCCAGCCCCCTCTCTTCCCGGATCGTGAGGAAGAGCCTCGACGACATACCCCCGCCGAGAATGTGATTGAGAGTGTCGAAAGCAAAGCGCCGGTCGTCGCTTCGATCGAGACCCAGGCCACCGATGATGAGATGTGCCTGCTCGGTCTCGCGGTGGCGAGTGCGAACCTGCGGGCTGATCGAGGCCTGCTGCAGTTCGTGAGAAACCGGCCCGCCGTTCCAATCACCAAACAACTGACCGACCATGTCGACGGCCTCGGCGTGCTGGATCGAACCGGCCATTGCCACCACCGTCGAGCCGGCCCCGTACTGGCGATCCCAATAGCCGTGGAGGTGGGACCTGGTCATGTCCTTGATCGACTGCCGCGTGCCGAGGATTGGCGTCTCGAGCGGATGACCGCTGAAGACTGCTTGCGTGAACTCCTCGAAGGCGACGTCGGAGGGATCGTCGTCGTTCATGTTGATCTCTTCGATGACGACCTGGCGTTCGGAGTCGATCTCGTGGGGGCGAAAGGCCGGTCGCTGAAGCATCTCGGCCAGGAGATCGAGGCCGATGGGCAGGTCACGATCGAGGAGCCGAGCCCAAAAGCACGTGTTGTCCTTTGAGGTGAAAGCGTTGGATTCGGCCCCGATGGCGTCGAAGGACTCGGCTATGTACCGGGCGGAGTACCGCTCCGACCCCTTGAAGAGCAGGTGCTCGAGGAAGTGCGAAGCTCCGGCCTCTGAGGTCAACTCGTCACGGGTGCCGGTATCGGCCCAGCAGCCGACGGCGATCGATCGAACCGACGGCATGTTCTCGGTGATCACCCGCAACCCGTTGGGAAGGGTGCTCAATTCGTAGTGCTTCCCGGCGGGTGGTTTCTTCTGAGGCTTTCGCTTCGAGGGCGTCGCCGCCTTGGTGGTGGATGGCATCGAGCGGAAGTGTACGGGGGGCGCCGGACTGGATGTGCGGCCGCGTCTGTGGGCCTTTTTGGTCGTCTGACGACCAAAACGACCCTGGGTCGCGTCTTTCCGGGCATTTTGACGAGCGTGAGACAATGGTCGGCTATGCGCGAGCCCACCTATCGACCCAACCGGTCGACGGTCCTGCGAGATCTCCTTCGTCCCGATGAACGAGCCATCGAGGCGGTGGTAGCGCGCTATCAGAAAGTGGCTCCAGCCGTCACCAGATTTGCCCGGGCCCTCTCCGGCAACGACAAGCTTCGGGTGGTCCTCGGCCCCGAGGCGGCCGCTTCCCACAACGAGGTGGTTTGCGATCCCCGCTTGTTCCAGGCCGCCACCAACCGCGCGGCCCCGGTCACTCCCGACGAGATGGCCCTGGCGTCGGCACTGCATGAGGTGGTCCATCTGGTTTCGAGCGACTTCGACGCTACGGACGCTGACGCCGACCCCCAGGAGGAAGGGGACATCTTGAAGCGCCTCGATAGTGATGGAGGCCCGGTGGCGGAGGTGTTGTTCTTCTCGCTCGAGGACGCCCGTCAGGAACTGCAGGGCCTGGCGAACTACCCGGGGGCCAGGTCGGTCCTCGCCGACATATATCAGGCCTCCCTCTCGGGCGCCTTTTCCCAAAGCGGGCCTCTTGGCCAGTTCGCCCTGTGCTGCTTCCTGTTGACAGGCGACTACATCGAACGGGAGAGCCTCGAGCGCCGCGTCGACGGCAGGGTCCAGCGGGCGATCGCCGACGCGACTCCGGTGTGCACCGAGGCTGCAAGTGCCGGTCATGCCGCCCAGGTGGTCGACCTGGCTCTGGCGCTGCTGGAAATCGCCAGGACCCATGGCCTGCTCAGCAACGTGAAGGAGCAAGGAACCGCCGCTCAGCAGCGCCTGCACCAAAAGAAGGACGCCGAGGCTGCCGCCGAAGGCGTCGACATGGTCCGCCTTCCCAGCCCGTCGGTACGCGACGCCGACAGCTACCGGGACGTGCAGCGCGCAACCCAGGCTCGCTCCGGTCTCTCGGACCGCAAGGGAGCGTCGGAACTGGCGGGCGACGCCTCGACCGATCAGCTTCTCCGGGTGAGCGAAGCACCGACGGTTTACCTGCCGACCGGCATGGGAGGCAAGCTCCTGGTGACCCCGGCCCCCCGGGCTTTTGCGGTCTTTGCCAGCGAGGGGCGGGCCGCGGTCGCCTCTGCCGCCAGGAAGTGGGGCATCGCGCAAAGGCATGTATCCGGCGAGCTCTATCCGCTCTTCGCCGCCAACCAGCGCCGGGGTCTTCGGTCGGGTTACGACCAGGGTGATGTCTCGCCCCACGCGGCGCTCTTCATCGGAGCCGGTCTCTACGACCGCATGTACGAAAGGCGAGCCTCACGAACCAGGCGCTCCTATGCCGTGAGCCTCCTGGTCGACGCTTCCGCCTCGATGCTGCAACCCCGCACCCAGGGGGCGGTCCGCACCCCGTGGGGGATGTCGGCGGCGTTGCTGGGGGCAATGACCATGGCGCGCCTGTGTCACGAGCTCCAGGTCGACTTCGAAGTCGCCCTCTTCAACCGCGGTTTCGCCGCCCGCCCCGATGACACCGAGTGGAGCTACACGAGGACGTCGAGCCAGGCCGCGGCCGGTCTTCGCCAGACTCATGGGACCGCCGCCAACCGGCTCACGACGACCATCAACCACTATCTGGTCAAACCATTCGATCGCCGCTGGCGGGAAGCCGAAGACGTCCTCGCCGGGATGTTCTGGACCGCGGCGGAACCGGGCCAGGCCGCGATCGCCGCTCGCCGCAACCCGAAGACAGCTCCGCCCGTGTCGATGTTCGAGCGGGCGGCCAACGTCGACGAATTCAACCTCATCCACGCCGCCGAGCGAATGGCCCGGCTCGGCGCCAACGTTCGGGTCCTGGTCGTTCTCGCCGACGGCATGACCAGGGGTTCGGTCGACGCCCTCGCCACTTCGGTGGCGGCCGTGGAGCGCTCGGGCACCACGGTGCTGGGAATCGGAATCGGCGACGACACCGTCTCCGGTACCTACCACCGGTTCGAAGTAGTCAACCGCCCCGAGGAACTCACCCGGGCGATGATCGAAGGAACTCGCGGAGCCTTGCGTCGGGGTCTCGCCCTCTGGGGCATGGACACCTGGTGGTTGAGGCCCGCTCGCGCCAGCGCCAGCCCATGGAAGGAATCGCTCAGTGCCTGATAAGCCCAACCCAACCAAGACGCCCGAGACCGTCATCTTCGAAGATCCGGTGGGAGCCGGCCCGCCGATCGAGTTGGAGCGGTTCTCGGTCCCCGCCGACATTCCCGACCGCGATCAGAGGGTCGGGAAGATCCCCCAACCCGACCCCCACTACATCGACCTCGGGATGCTGTACCGCTTTGCCCAGGTCGAGGCGGTGCGACGGGCCGAGCCGGAAGGCTTCTCCCCGCTCCATCTGGCGGTCAGGGGCCACATGGGAACAGGCAAGGATCACGACATCGAACAGTTCGCGGCCCGGTTGGGACTGCCCTACTACCGGATTCCGCTAACGGGCGAAGTTCGAGACGTCACGCTCATCGGGTCGACCCGTCTTCATGGCGACGGCAAGGGCGGGACCGAGAGCAGATGGGAGGACGGGGACATCACCCGCGCCCTGCGGGGTCCGGCCCTGCTCAACTTGTCCGAACTGAACGCGGCCGGAGCCGAGACCCTTTTCGCTCTCCACGGCCTGCTCGACCGCTACGGGGCATTGGACCTCCCCACCGGAGAGACCGTCCGCCTCCGACCGGACGTGCGCGTCTTCGGAACGATGAACCCGACCGACATCCGCGACTATGCGGGGACCCAGACTCTCAACAAGGCGTTCGCCGACCGGTGGGTGATCTGGGAGAAGGAGTTCCCGGGTGGCGATCAGGTACAGGCGATGCTGAGTCGCCGCTACCCCTCGCTCGGAGCCCCGTACGTCGAAGCAATCTCGCGGTTGGCCGTGGAGGTCAACGCTTCCTTCGTCGTCCCCGACGCTTCCACGCGAGTGGAGACCCCCCTCTCCCTGCGATCGGTGCTCGACCGCCTCCCGACCGGTCTTCGGGTCTACACGGCCAACGAAGACCCCCTCCGCAGGTCCTGGGAGGAGTTTGTCCTGCCCCACGTCGACCCTTTCGACCGGGACCATTACGAGACGGTCTGGAATGCGGTGGTAAGAAGAGGACCAACGGTGAAACCGTTTGGGAAGGGTTAGCCGGAAGCGCACCCACCCTTCCGCTATCCGCAAGACGCGTTTCTGGCGGATAGCGGATAGCGGAACCGTCTACCCGACCACCCTTCGCCATCCGCGATCCGCCAGAAACGGTGAATCAGCGGATCGCGTTCTTTACTACGGTTGCCCCAAATGCGCTCCTACGGCATTCGGCCTGACGTCGACCAGAAGATCAGGGAATTGGTCGACCTGGCCGGAGACGCTCCAAATCAAGATCTCATCTTCGAGTTGATCACGACCGTGCTCAAGCTCTATCGCGACAAGGCGAGCCGGGGAGACCTCAAGCTCGTCAACACCGCCTTGAAAGAGATGCGGTACTCGATTCTCGTGTTTGCCCGGCATTTCGACCCGAAGGTGACGATCTTCGGTTCTGCCCGCATCCCCCCGGGAGACCCCAATTACCTGCTGGCGGAGGAGATTTCCGGGCTCATGGCCGCCAAAGGATGGGGAGTCATCACCGGCGCCGGCCCGGGAGTGATGGAGGCCGGCTCGAAGGGAGCCGGGCGTGAGCACGCCTACGGAGTCAATATCCGGCTGCCGTTCGAGCCCGACTCCAACTCGTACATCGATCCGGAGCGGACCGTCAACTACAAGTACTTCTTCACGCGCAAGTTGACTTTCATCAAAGAGTCGGCCGCGTTCGCACTGTTCCCGGGAGGTTTCGGAACGCTCGATGAAACGTTCGAGCTGTTTACGTTGATGCAAACAGGGAAGAGCGACCTGCACCCCATCGTCTTGATGGAGGCGCCCGGAACCGGATATTGGCCGCCGTTGCT
>DATEEG010000046.1:0-7283 GCA_035281305.1 Acidimicrobiia bacterium
GAGGCGCGGGCCTCCAACAGCCGCTGGATCAGAGCGGCAGGAGCCATGGCCGCGGCTCTAGTAGCTGCCGTATGGATGAGACGTCGGGCCCTGGCCAGAATCTGACTTAGTTGGCCAATCGTCGCCTCACACCCAGGTAGGCACCCAGGCCTAGAATTGTTGCACTGGACAGTGTGAACTTGGGCGGTGAATTGGCGGTTTCCCACAGAAGGATGGGTCTCGTATACTTCCGATCCCGCCCTGACCCCATAGGGGTGTAGCTCTAATTGGTCAGAGCGCCGGTCTCCAAAACCGGAGGTTGTGGGTTCGAGTCCCCCCACCCCTGCCTAGGCGTGTTCGAAAACTGGAAATAGAGAAGAAGAATGAACCGAGAAATGCGCAGGCTCATGGAGCGCGAAGAGCGACTCCAAAAGCGCGACCAGGGCAAAGGCGGCTCTGGCAAAGGGCCGCGCGCGTCTCGGCCTGGCGGCCCCGGAAGTGGCGGAGTGCCGGGCGGGCCCGTCGTAGAACGCAAACCGATCTGGGTTCGACTCGGAAACTTCCTCCATGAGGTCCGCCAGGAGCTGAAGAAAGTCTCGTGGCCGAGCCGGGAGCAAATGGTTGCCTTCACTGCCATCACCCTGGTCGTGACCACCGCGTTGACGCTGATCGTCTTCGGCCTCGACGTCGCAATGAAGGAAGCCGTCATCAATCTGCTGCAACCATGACCACTGATTCGATTCCGCCAGTCGAAGAGTTGGAGGAGCAGGCCGAAGCTCCGATCAGCCCCTTCGACCTGCCGGGGGATTGGTACGTCATCCACTCGTACTCCGGCTACGAAAACAAGGTGAAGGTCAATCTCGAGACCCGGATCCGGTCTATGCACATGGAAAACCGGATCTTCGAAGTGCACATCCCCCTCGAGGACGTTGTCGAGATCAAGAACGGCAAAAAGGTAACCGTGGCCCGCAAGGTGTTCCCCGGCTACATCCTGGTACGCATGCACCTCGACGACGACTCCTGGTATGCGGTCCGGAACACTCCCGGTGTCACCGGGTTCGTGGGCGGCAACAACAAGCCGACCTCTCTCTCCCGCCGCGAGGTGGAGCGATTTCTCGGAGTTCAGAAGGAAGAGGAAAAGGTCAAGCCCCGGTTCAAGCCGGCCTGGGAGGTCGGCGAGACCGTGCGCGTTGTCTCGGGGCCGTTTGCGGACTTCAACGGGGTCATCGAGGCGATCAACCTCGACCAGTCGAAGGTGACCGTGCTGGTCAACATCTTCGGCCGCGACACACCCGTCGAGCTCGGCTTCGACGACATTCAGAAGAACTAGGCAGCAGGCGGAAGTCGGAAGACGGAAGCCAGCAAGAACCAGGAAGAATCATGGGTAGAAAACGACTCGTCACGACGCTCAAGTTGCAGCTGCCGGCAGGCCAGGCCACGCCCGCTCCCCCGGTGGGGACGGTGCTTGGTCCGCATGGGATCAATCTCATGGACTTCGTCAAGGCGTACAACGACGCCACCTCCTCGCAGAGGGGCATGATCCTCCCGGCCGAGGTTTCGATCTACGAAGACCGCACGTTTACCTTCGTCATCAAGACTCCTCCCGCCCCTGCCCTCCTCCGTCAAGCAGCCCGGGTCGAGAAGGGATCGGCCGAACCCCACAAGGTCAAGGTGGGTTCGGTCACCAAAGCCCAGGTCAAGGAGATCGCGGAGATCAAGATGCCGGACCTGAACGCCAACGACATCGAAGCAGCGATGAAGACGGTCGAAGGCACGGCCCGCTCGATGGGAATCAAGGTAGAAGGTTGAAGAGGGTGGTGCGTGGTGCGTGGTGCGTAACGCACAACGCATAACGCATAACTGCGACCCGCAGGGTCGCCTAGTGGGAGATCGGTGAACCCGATCGCCTGGACCACAAGGAGAGAACATGGCACGACATGGCAAGAAGTACGAGGAGTCGGCGAGTCGATACGACAAGCTGACCCCATATCCGGCCGCCGACGCGGTGGAGCTGGTCAAGAACATGGCATCTGCCAAGTTCGACGAGACGGTCGAAGCTGCCTTCCAGCTCGGGATCGATCCTCGCAAGGCCGACCAACTCGTGCGAGGAACGGTCGCACTGCCCCACGGGACCGGAAAGAAGGTTCGAGTGGCAGTCTTCGCTCCCGCCGACAAGGTGAAGGAAGCCCAGGATGCCGGCGCCGACCTGGTCGGTGGGAAAGAACTGGTCGCCGAGCTCGCCGCCGGCCGCGAACTCGACTTCGATCTCGCAATCGCAACACCTGACATGATGGCCGAGGTGGGCAAGCTCGGTCGCATTCTGGGACCCCGTGGCCTCATGCCGAATCCCAAGGCGGGAACCGTCACCCCCGACGTCGGCAAGGCTGTCGGCGAGTTCAAAGCGGGTCGGATCGAATACCGCAACGATCGATTCGGCAACGTCCATGTCCCGGTCGGGAAGGCCTCGTTCTCATCCGATCAACTGGTCGCCAACCTGGCGGCGCTCACGGCTGAGATCATGCGGGTCAAACCATCGTCGGCCAAGGGCCGCTACATGAGACAGCTCGTCATCTCCTCGACGATGGGCCCGGGCGTGAAGGTGGATGTGGGGAAAGTTGAGGACCTGACGGCCTTGGCGAAGTGAGGAGGAACGCTCCGCGATCCGCTTAGTCCGCCATCCGCTAGAACGCGTCCCGGGGTCAAGTCGCGGCTCCGAAGTTCTCGAATCCCCTTTGATTGCCGAGCGTTCGACCCTGACGGTCAATCCCGAACTGATTCTGGCGGATAGCGCATCGCGGACTAAGCGGATCGCGGATAGGACTCACGGCGCACCTTGTCCCTGCGACCGGGTCCAAAAATAGGGGGGTGCCGGGCTGCCCGGTTGGCCGCTGAGGCTATCGGTTGCCAGGTCCACCGTCCACACGGAGCACCCATCTTCCATTGCTCTCGCCGCAGGGTAGGGGCCGCGGCGTCGAGGGGCCCTCCGTTGCCTTCACAGCGGTTACCAGGGCCGGCGGGGGCGGTCAGAAAACCCGCCTGTGCACTCCGGCGACCCCCCTGTTCTCAAAGAGCCTGCGATCAGGTGGAGTGTGACACTTTCGGCTCTCCCATGTCCAGGTAAAAATTGCCATGGTTTTTCGCGATTCGAGGCGGAAGGCGAAAGCCGGAAGACGGAGGCGGAAGAATCGAGCCGCCTCGTTTGCGATACCGTCAAGCATGGAGCCGGTCGCTATGGTCGGCGATGTGCCCGGTTCACACCCGAGCGAAATGTCGCGGTGTGGATTGCGATGGCCTTAGCCATCGGTCTACTTCCCTTGGTGCGGTTCGCCCGCCCTCGGCCTTCGTGGCCTTCCACCTTCCGCATTCCGCCATCCGCCTTCCGCCTTCCGCCTTCCGCCTGTTATCTTTCTCCAAACAACCCAATCGGCCCAAGACCGTTGGTTGCCCGCTTCGGGCATAAACCCAGCGCAGGTCGCTCCTCAAAGAGCCCCTGAGGTCTGACGGCCATGGGGCTTTCTACATGTAAGGAGGAGCAGATGCCGAGACCTGAGAAGGTCCAGGCAGTTGCCGACATCAAAGACTGGTTGGAGGGTGCCCAGGCGGTCTATTTGACGGAGTATCGCGGGCTGACGGTCAAGCAACTTGCCGACCTCCGCCGCAGCCTGGCCAAAACCGGAGCCCACTACCGCGTCGTCAAGATGACGTTGGCGCGCCGGGCGGTGGATGAATTGGGACTCGATATTCTCGACGAGCAGTTGACCGGGCCGACCGCCCTGACATTCGCCGACAGTGACGTGGTGGCTACCGCCAAGGCGCTGAAGGACTTCGCCCGGGAGTCGGATCGGTTGGTTCTCAAAGGCGGTTTGCTCGGACGGGTGGTGCTCGGGCCCGAACAGGTCAGCCGCCTGGCCGACATCGAGCCGCGCGAAGTACTGCTGGCCAAGATCGCCGGAGCCGGCAAGGCCCCGATGGCGAAGGCAGCCGGACTATTCAGTTCCTTCACTCGCAACGCCGCCTCGATGTTCGGACAACTCCTGGAAAAGAAAACTGCCGCTTGAGCGTTCAAGCCTGATAAGACAAGAAGAGGAAAACGATATGGCCAAGATGTCAACCCCCGACCTGCTCGAACTCTTCGAGCAAATGACAGTTCTCGAACTGAAAGAGTTCCTGGATGCCTTCGAGGAGCGCTTCGACGTGACGGCTGCCGCCCCGATGGCAATGGCGGCTGCCGGTGGCGGAGCCGCGGCCGCGCCCGTCGAGGAGGAGAAAGACGAGTTCAACGTCATGCTGACCGCAGCCGGCGACCAGAAGATCCAGGTGATCAAGGAAGTTCGTTCCCTGACTTCACTCGGATTGAAAGAAGCCAAGGATCTCGTGGACAGCGCTCCCAAGGCTGTTCTCGAGGGTGTCGATAAGGCGGCCGCCGAGAAGGCCAAGGCCCAGCTCGAAGCCGTCGGAGCCTCAGTCGAGCTGACCTAGTCGAGACGTCCTGTCCCCCCACGTTCCGGTGGGGGGACAGCGGCTACGCCTTTCCCTCAGCCCTCGAGGAACTTGGCCACGGCGTCGGTCTCACGCTGCCTGAGCAGCACGTTGGCTCGAAGTCGTTCGAGATTCTGAGCCACCGCCTTCGCCGCGTGGGGCACTCGAGTCTCGGCGAAGAAGGCCTCGATCTCCGCCGCCACCTCCGGCCTCGACAGCGCCGGGATGGCTTCGACCATGCGTCGCTGTGTCATCGTCGGGAGCTTGAGGAACGTGTCCCAGTCGCGCCGAACCTGTTGCCAGGCCAGGTGCCCGTTGCGACGGTTGCCAAACGTGGCCCCGATCACCCACGCCGAGTCCTGCGTGCGAATCCGCCCGTCGAGGCTCGCCTGCACGGTCTCGACCACCAGATCGGGCTCATCGAAAGCGGATAGCGCGAGGAGCCACCGCTGCTGTTCGTGAGGCACGCTGGTGGTCTTGTATTGGTCGAAGAAGCGTCGGTACTCCGTCTCGCTGCCGTTGGCGGCTGTGACGAACAGCGAGGCCCGGGCGATCTCGGGGTCGATCGAGCGAGGGTCCTCGATTATCAGCTCGACCAGCTTGCGAGACCTGGCGATGACATCGGGGTCATCGGCCAGACGTCCCAGCGCACCGATCAACTGCCCCCGAAGCTTTCGCGTCAGGTCGCTCTCACCGGTCCGGGGCTCCCATCCCAGCCGGGAAAACGCCGGTTCGACGAGCTCGTCGACCCAACTGGCGAAAGACTGACGATGGTCATCGCCGACCAGATGGTGGCCGATGGCGGCGACTCCACCCAGGACCGCTCCCCATATGGCAGGCTCGGCTTCGTCGCGATAGGCCGACGCCAGCTTGAGATAGTCCGCGGCCGACTGCTGTCCTGATTCGACGAAAGCCCAGGTGTCGTCGATCAGGATGTAGCGCTCGAGGTCGTCGAGGGCTGCGAGCTTGTCGACGAGAGCGGAAAACAACCCGCCCTCATACCTGACTCGATAGAAGCCATGACCGCCGGCGTTCACGATGACGCCGTTGGCGGATTCGAAAGGTCGAATTGTCTCGGGTTCGCTGAGGATGAACTTCTCGGTTGCGTCGCTGTTCCCGAGCTGTCGGGTCTGGACCGGAATCTGCCAGAGGGTCTGATCGGACTCGTCGGGAATCGTCAAGTACCGCCTCTGGGAGATCTTGATTCCGCTCCCGAAGGGGACCACCTCGAGCTGGGGAAACCCCCGCTGGAGGATCCAGGTGTCCATGATCCCTCCGACCGGCTCGCCGGAAGTGCTGTTCAGACCCTCCCACAGGTCGGCGGTCACGGTATTGCCGTAGGAGTGCTTGCGAAGGTAATTGCCCACACCCTGGCGGAACTGTTCCTCCCCGATGTACTGCTCGATCATTCGCAGAAGGGATGAGCCCTTCCCATAGGTCAGCGCGTCGAACATCTCGTTGGCTTCGTGGGGTGATCCGACCTCGAATTCGACCGGCCTGGTCGACTCCAGCGAGTCGACTCCGAATGCCCACGGTCGTTCGGTGGCGGCGAAGGCGAGCCAGGGCTTCCACTCCGGCCGCATGGCGTTGGTGGACTTGGACTCCATGAAGGAAGCGAAGGCCTCGTTGAGCCAGATTCCGTCCCACCACTTCATGGTCACCAGGTCGCCGAACCACATGTGGGCTAGCTCGTGGCCGATGACATCGACGACTCTGATCAACTCCGATTGGCTGGCGGTAGCAGGATCGACCAGAAGAGCGGTCTCCCGGTAGGTGATGCACCCAAGGTTCTCCATCGCTCCGAAGGCAAAGTCGGGGATGGCAACGTGGTCGATCTTCAGGCCCGGGTACGGAATCCCGTAGTAATCGCGCAGATATCGGAAAGAAAAGACTGCGCAATCCAGGGCGAATCGGGAGAGGCCGAGCTTGCCCCGGGGCGCGATGATCCTCACCGGAACCCCGTCGACGTCCACGGGGTCGGTTGCCTCGAAGGGGCCCACGGCGAACGCCACGAGATATGTCGACATCACCATCGTGTCGGCAAAGCGAATCGCTACTTTGCCCGGCCCGGCCGGTTCGCGCGATTCCTCCGGCCCGTTGGAAACCGCGAACAGATCTTCGGGGACGACCAGAGTGATCGAGAACACTGCTTTGAAGTCCGGTTCATCCCAACTGGGAAACGCCCGGCGGGCGTCGGTGGCCTCGAACTGGGTGGTGGCGATTGCCTGTTCCACTCCGTCGACGTCGGTGAAGGTGGATCGGTAGAAGCCGACCAACTGGTCGTTGAGGGTCCCGGTGAACTCGATATCGAGTACCCAGGGCCCCGGCGCCGCCTCGCCGTCGAGGCTGATGCGGGCTCGCTGATCCTCCTCGAGCAACTCGACCGAACCCGCGAGGGCGAGCGTCTCGTTGCGAAGCACAGCAGACTGAATGACGATTTGGTGGCAGTTGAGAAGGATCTCGCCAACGGGCTCGACGATGTCGACCCGGATGGTTTCGCGGCCGACGAAAGTGGCCGCCGCCAGATCCGGCTCCAGGCGAATCTCGTAACGATTGGGAACGACCGATCGCGGCAGCCGATATGGATTGTCAGTCAAGATGGGACTTTCGGTGAGGGTTCGGGCTGAAGATGGTACCGAGGCGAGGGTTATGCGCGGTGCGTGGTGCGTGGTGCGTTGAGCCCAAAAAAGCCGCCGAGAAGCTCCACGCATAGGGCATCGCGCACCATTTTCTCACCACTCGGAGTGGAAGAACTGCCCGCGGGGGTGGCCCACCCGCTCGTAGGTGTGTGCCCCGAAAAGGTCCCGTTGCGCCTGGATCAGATT
>DATEEG010000047.1:0-4864 GCA_035281305.1 Acidimicrobiia bacterium
TCGGTCCAATGATTGTCGATCGCTTCGATCAGGCACGTGTTGCCTTTTTCGTCGGAGAGCGCCATCGGAGCCGCCGCAATATCGGAAAGGCTCGGAGTGCTCATCTGGATCTCGGGAAAGGCCCTCCCCATGGCGTCACAGTCGACAAGAGGAAGGCCCAACCGGGCCGCGGCGACGATGGGCAGCATTGAGTTCAGACCTCCCACCTCTGCGCAGGTGACATGGGTGATGGGACGTCCGAGATGCCTTTCCAGGGCCCGGAAGGCGTTGACTTGCTCGTCTCCGCCGGGAAGCTTTTCGATCAGGACGGTCGGGGCCCCCATCACCGCCGACATCGCGGTTAGGGCGTCGTCGGGCACCTCTGCCGGATCCAACACAGTGACTGGGCCGTGATCGCGCAGGGCTTGACGAGCGAGCAGGCTGCCAATGTGCGGATCCCCCCCGCCCCCGCTCCCCAACACCGCCGCCCCGAGTGCGATCGCTTGGATCTGATCCTCACCGAGGGTTCGCACCGATACCCACCTTGAGGTCACCAACCGCCTTCACGGTGATCCGCACCGCATCCGCCGGAAGATACGCCAACGGCACTTCCTCCACTTCCACCACTCGTACTGACTCAGGGCGAGCTCCGGCCAGAACACAGCGCTCGCTCGCCTCCCGCCGGACGGCCTCGAGTGCCTCGGTTCGTGGCACCTCGTCTAGCTTGAGAATCCGTTCCACCTGGCCTCCCACCTGGGCAATCGCCGCCCCGATGGCATTGGCGACGGCGAAGTGTTCCGGCCGCAGCACCTGCGACGCCCCCGGCAGGTCGTCACCGAGAAGGATGCTGCCCCCCCCCACCAACACGACTGGCACCGGCTCGGGGCCGACCTTGATTCGATCGAGGGCATCGGCCACCCGCGCTCGAATCAATGAAACCGCATCGGCAACGATCCCACGGTCCACCGATGCCACCTTGGCCGGATCGCCCAGCTCGGCCATCCCGGCCGCCACCACCACATCGGTGGCGGTCAGGGTGTCGCCTCCGAAGATCATCCCCCGCTCGACGAGTCGATACCCGACGCTGTCCGGTCCTACTTCCAGTTGAGGGTGAGTTCGCACCACGCTGCCCCCACCCAGGCCCAACGACTTGACATCGGGCATTCGGAAGTTGGTGCGAATCCCCCCAATCTCGACGGCGGTCGAGGCCTCGCGGGGAAAGCCCTGGCGCAGCACGCCGAGATCGGTGGTGGTGCCGCCCACATCTATTACTGCGCAGTCCTGGACCCCGCTGAGATAGGCCGCTCCCCGCATCGAATTGGTCGGACCGGATGCAAAAGTGGCCACCGGATAGCTCATGGTGTACTCAGCGCTCATCAAGGTCCCGTCGTTCTGACTGAAGTAGACAGGGGCATCGATCGCGAACCTGGCGACCGCCTCTTCGAGCGATCTCACGATGCGGGTCGCTAGCGCGGCGAGGGAGGCATTGACGATGGTGGCGTTCTCTCTTTCGAGGAGACCCATGCGACCGATCAGGGAGGAGAGGCTGACCTCGACATTGGGAAGCTCCGAGGAGATGAGCTCGGCCGCTTGTCTTTCGCCGACATCGAGGATGGGCGAAAAGACCGAAGAGATCGCCACCGAATGAAGACCGCTTTCTCGGATCGTCGCTGCGACCTCACGGAGCTCGTCTGGATCGACCGCGGTTATCCGGCGGCCGTCGTACTCATGTCCACCCGCGCACATGAAGATCTGGTTGCCAACAGCGTCGCTCAACTTTTCCGGCCAGTCGACCATGGGGGGCAAAGCCCGGGTGGCCGACCCACAGAGACGGACTACCGCCACCGGCAGGAGGTCTTTGGCCTCGACAAAGGCATTGGTGAAGTGAGTGGTCCCGATCATCACCGCTCCCACGGTTGCGGGGGCGATGCCGACCGTTGCGAAGAGCCGCTCAAGGGCGTTGGTGATGCCTGTGGTGACGTCCCCGGAGGTGGCCGCCTTCGCCGCGCCAACTACCTGCCGGTCTTCCATCAACACTGCGTCGGTGTTGGTCCCCCCAACGTCGATGCCAACGTGGACATCACTCACGGGCGTTTGGCATGGATGGCACTGAGTACATCGGCTGGAGTGATCGGGATCGCATCGATGGGGGCTCCGATGGCGTCCGAGACCGCGTTAGCGATGGCCGCCGCCACCGGCACTACTGGGGGTTCGGCTACGCCTCTGGCCCCATACGGCCCCTCCGGGTTGGGGTGCTCGAGAAGGATCGCCTCCACCCGGGGGATGTCTGGAGCGATCGGCAACCGATAGGCCTCGAGGGTCCGCTGGCGATACTTGCCGTCGTCGCCGATGTGCAGGCCTTCGTATAGGGCATAGCCCAAGCCCTGGGTCACGCCCCCTTGGATCTGACCGAGCACACCGTCGGGATTGATCGCCTTCCCCACTTCCTGGGCGACGACATAGCGAAGCACCGTGACATTGCCAGTCACCGGATCGACCTCGACCTCGGCCAGATGGACGTGATAAGTGGGGGTGGGGAAGGCCGGGAACAACAACCCGGAGGCACAGCTGGGATCGTGGGCCGGCGTGGAGGTCACATGGGAACCGAAACCGACGATCGGTCCCTCTGAAAAAGTCGCTGCCGTTGCCACCTCGGCCAGGGCGATTTGCGATTCGGGCACTCCCTTCACTCCCACCTTGCCGCCCACCAACTCCAGATCCTTGGCATCGGCTTCGAGCAACCCGGAAGCGGCACTGAGGAGGCGGTTACGAACCTCAACCGCTGCCTCCCGGACCGCCCGACCGACGATCTGGGTGGTGCGGGACCCCTGGGAGCCCGAGTCGTAAGGAACGACATCGGTGTCGGGCATCGAGACGACCACGTCCTCGGGCCGTAGGCCCAGCTCCTCGGCGGCGATCTGGGTGATCCCCATGGTGACGGCGCCCGAGCCGTTGTCGGTGGCCCCGGTCACCACACCCAGAGTGCCGTCCTCGTGAAGTTTGAGGATGGCGGAGCCCGCCATGGGGTTGGTCAGCCAAACAGCGGCGGCGACGCCGACCCCGCGCAGAGGAGCATCACCCAAAGCGTTCCAGGGAGCCACTTCTTCGATTCGCCCGAAAGCCTCACGAAGGATGGAGGCATCGGGCAACTCCTGGCCATTGAGCAGCCGATCGCCGTCCTCCATCAGGATGCGCAGCCGATACTCCCGCCGGTCGCGGCCGAGCGCGTTGGCGATGTGGTCGATGTGCCGCTCGAGGGCGAAAACGAGGTACGTGCCGCTGACGCCGCGGAAGGCACCCGTCGGGGTGGTATTGGTGTAAACGGCCCGAGCCCGCACCCGGGTCGGACCCACTTGGTAGACGGCCCCGGCCAACAAGAGAGGCAGCGAGGTGAGAAGGGGGGCGTCCCCTGCATAGGCCCCGGCATCCATCAGCACATCAATCTCGCGCGCGACGATGGATCCGTCTCGACTAACGGCCGATCGCAGGCGAACCAAGGCGTTCTCCCGGCAAGGGCACGTGAGGAGGTCTTCGGCCCGGTCAAGAACCATCTTCACCGGCCGCCCCGTGGCTCGAGCCAGCAAGGCGGCGTAGGGCTCGATCCCGAGGTCGAGCTTGGCCCCGAATCCCCCGCCGATGTGATGTCCCACCACCCGGATGGCCGACGAGCGCACGCCCAAGGCCTGGGCCAGACGATCGCGGACATTGAACGGGTACTGATGCGAGACGTGCACCGTGTACCGGCCCGACTCGTACTGGGCCACGACCGCTTTCGGCTCCAGATAGGCCTGGTATTGCCGGCCCGCCCGGTAGACGTCCTCGACCACCAGGTCGGCCGCCGCGAATGCCTCGTCAACTCCAGGGGGTTCCGCCAATACCTCTCCGGCGACGTTTCCCCCACGGGGGAAGTCCTCCCCCACCGCAACGAAGCTTCCCCAGTCGGGATGGACCAATCGTGCCTCCGCGGTGACTGCCGACTCCAAGTCCACGACCGCGGCTTCCTCCTCGATTTCCAATCCGATCTCCGCCACGGCTTGCCGAGCCGCGGCCTCCGTCTCGGCGGCGACGGCGGCGATCGGCTCCCCTTCGAATAGCACCCGCTCGGAGGCAAACAGAGGTTGGTCGTTGATCACCAGTCCATGCCGATGAGCGGGAGCATCTTCGGCGGAGATCACCGCCCGGACTCCCGTCGTCTCCCTGGCCCCTGACAGGTCGAGTCCAACGATTTGACCGGCCGCCACTGGTGAGCGCAGGAGGCGGGCGTGAAGTGCCCCCGGCAATGCCACGTCGACCCCGTAGATGGCCTCGCCCCGAACCTTCACGACGGCATCGCTTCGTTGAGCGCTAATGCCGACCACGGTCATGGGGTGATCGCGGTGGCGGCGAGGGCGGCATCGACGATCTGGCTGTATCCCGTGCAACGACAGATGTTCCCGGCGAGGGCCAGACGAACCTCCTCCTCGGTGGGTTGCGAGACGTCGGCCAGCAGGGCGGTAAGGGTCATCACAAACCCGGGCGTGCAAAACCCGCATTGCACCCCACCCGTCCGCGCCATCGCTTCTTGGATCGCAGAGAGACCGCCGTTGCCTACGCCCTCGATGGTGGTCACCGCCGCCCCTTCGACCGCGAGGGCAGCGACCAGACACGAGTCGATGGGACGGCCATCGATCAGCACGGTGCAGGCCCCGCACTCACCTTCGACGCAACCTTCCTTGGTTCCGAGGAGGTGCAATCTCTCCCGGAGCACACGCAGCAGCGTCTCGGCCGGCTCGACGTCGAGGCGGTGGAGCCGACCGTTGACGGTGAGGGAGAGGCTCACCCGTCCTGCCCGATCGCTCGGGACCGGCAGATCTCCACCGCCCGACCCAACAACGAGGGGAGGACG
>DATEEG010000048.1:0-4419 GCA_035281305.1 Acidimicrobiia bacterium
TTCCTGCATGCAGTGGTCGTTTCGGGCTCATTGCACGTCTATGTCAGCCAGACCGAACGAGGCGAGTTGATATTCGGGGCATCGGTCGACCCCTACGCGTCGTACTCGATGCGTGGCTCGCTCGAGTTCACGGAAGAACTGGCCGGGCACGTTCTCGAGCTGATCCCCTCGATCTCGAAGATGCGCCTCCTTCGACAATGGGCAGGATTGTGTGACATGACCCCCGACTACTCGCCGATCATGGGCTTTACGCCTGTAGAAGGTTTTCTGGTCGATGTGGGTTGGGGTACCTACGGCTTCAAGGCGGGCCCGGTTTCGGGTGAGGCGATGGCCGAGGCGGTGGCCACCAACAAGACCCCCGAGATCATCGCTGCATTCGACCTGGCCCGTTTCCCCGAAGGCCGGCTGGTGGGCGAGAAGGGCGCGGCCTCGGTCGGCCACTGATGATCACGATTCCCTGCCCATGGTGCGGGCCCCGCAATTCTGCCGACCTCCGCTATGTCGGCGAGTCGCGTCCTCGTCCCGACCCGAATGCTGCGAGCCCGGGCGATTGGCGGGCGTACTTATACGATCGTCAGAACCCGGCCGGTTGGACCACGGAAACCTGGTACTGCCGCACCGGGTGCCGCCGCTACTTCGTCGTCGAACGCCACGCTTCAACGAACGAAGTGAGGTCCGCGCGGCTACCCCGTCGACAGGTTGAGCTCGAGGCGGACTCGTGATCGGCCGCTTGCCACCACAACCTGGGGAGATCATCGACCGATCGAGGACGATCGATTTCACCTTCGACGGTGACAACCATCACGGCCATCCCGGGGACACGATCGCATCTGCACTGCTGGCCGAGGGGGTAAAGGTCCTCTCCCGGAGTTACAAGTATCACCGACCTCGCGGGGTCATGACCGCCACCTACCTCGACCCGGGCGCGACCGTGCAAGTGGGCGACGAGCCGAACGTCAGAGGTGCTCATCGCATGCTCGAGGCGGGGATGCAGGTGGCCAGCCAGAACCGGTGGCCCAGCCTTGGCTTTGACGTCCTGGCCGCCAACGACGTTGTCGCACGGTTTCTCACCGCGGGCTTCTACTACAAGACCTTCATCCGGCCTCAAAAGCTCTGGCCCTGGTACGACTCGGTTCTGGCCCGATTCGCGGCGGGGGGCCGAGTGTCATCTGTGTCACCTCACGGCTACTTCGACAAGCGCTATGCCCATCCCGACGTGCTCGTGGCGGGCGGCGGCCCGGCCGGGATGTCGGCCGCAATCTCCGCAGCCGATGCCGGGGCTTCAGTGCTCCTGGTGGAAGAGGAATACCAACTCGGCGGGTTCCTGCGGTTTGACGCGGCCTCTTCGCATCTCCTTGCCGAGCTACGTCGAGAGGTCGGGCGGCGCCCGGGAATCGAAGTGCTGACCAACTCAGTCGTAACGGGCCGCTACGACGAGAACTGGGTCGCAGTCGTCCAGCGAGGACTTCCCGGCATCCATGAGAGGCTGGTCAAGGCTCGAGCGAAGACCCTGGTGGTGGCCCCGGGCCTGATCGAACGCCCCTTTGTGTTCGAGGGCAACGACCTTCCGGGCGTGATGCTCTCCACCGGCGTGCGAAGGCTCATCCACATGTGGGCGGTCAAACCAGGCACCTGGGCCGTCGTCATGACCGCCAATGAATCCGGCGATGCCGCCGTGGCCGATCTGGAACGGGCCGGGGTGCTGATCCGCCACGTAGCCGACGCCCGCCGGGGCGAGGCGGTCGCACGGGTCGGAGGGGGCAAGAAAGGGGTCCGTTGGGCCGAGCTCACCGACGGCAGCCGCATCGACTGCGACCTGGTTGTGACCGCAACAGGGTGGACGGCCCCCACCTCGCTCCTCAACATGGCCGGTGATCGACCGGCCTACGACCCGGCGGCGGCCCGGTTCTTCTCGTCGCAGCTTCCCGACAACGTGATGGTGGCCGGCTCGATTGCCGGAGACGGCAGCACCGCCGAACTCATCGACCACGCCACCGCCACGGGGCGGGAAGCCGCCCGGAGAGCACTCAGCATCGGACGAACCTGGCAAGCCTCCCGGCCCTGGGCGGCCACACCGGTCGAGGTCTCCCAGGAATTGCCGCCGGTCTCTATCACACCGCTAGGGCGTCGGCCCCATCCAGCGTTGTATCGGTCGTCGACTCACGGGATGGTCGATTTCAGCGAGGACGTTTCGTCCAAGGACATCCTGGCCGCACGGGCCGAGGGCTACGACTCGGTCGAACTCGTGAAGCGGTACACCACTGTCACCATGGGCCCCAATCAGGGCAAGCTCGAAACCGTCAATGCGGTGGCAACACTGGCAGAGGCTCGGGGAGAAACGATCGAACAGGTGGGCACCACCGTCTGGCGGCCACCGTACGCTCCCATCACCCTGGGGGCTCTGGGAGGGCGGGCGTGGGATCCTGTCCGGCATTCACCGATCCAAACCTGGCACGAAGCCAATGGCGCGGTGCCGTTGGTGGCAGGTCAGTGGATCCGCCCCGATCACTATGGCGACCCCCACGCCGAGGTGGTCAGTGTCCGGACCGGCGTCGGGGTCATCGACGTAACGCCCCTCGGCAAGCTCGACCTGCGTGGTCCCGATGTCCCCAAGCTGCTCAACCTCGTCTACACCAACAAGTGGTCCCGGCTCGACGTCGGCGGGGTCCGCTACGGAGTCATGTGCGCCGAGGATGGCGTGGTCATGGATGACGGGGTCACCGGCCGGCTCGCCGAAGATCACTACCTGATGACCACCACCTCGTCGGGGGCTGCCACCGTTTGGGAATGGATCGAGAACTGGCTGCAAACGGAACATCCCGAGTGGAGAGTTCACGTAACCCCGGTGACGACGGCTTATGCCTCGATGAACGTCGCGGGTCCGTCTTCCCGGTTGTTGCTGCAACGAGTCGTGGACGGGATCGATCTCTCCTCGGACGCCTTCCCGTACATGACCCTCCGCCAGGGAAGCGTGGCAGGCGTCGAGTGCTTCATGTGGCGGATCGGATTCACCGGTGAGCTCTCGTACGAGATCCATGTCCCGGCCGGGTATGGCCTCCACGTCTGGGAGGCGTTGTTCGAATCCGGGGAGGACCTCGGTATCGGAGCCTTCGGCATCGAGGCCCAGCGGATCATGCGTCTGGAAAAGGGCCACTTCATCGTCGGCCAGGACACGGATGGTCTCATGCAGGGCTATTCGGCCGGCCTCGACCCGCTGATCAAACTCGACAAGGAGGATTTTGCCGGCAAAACCGAACTCACCTGGCAACAACACGGGGAATACGTGCACCTGGTCGGTCTGCAGCCTCACGACCCGAACGTGGTCCCTCCCGAAGCCAGCCAAATCATCGAGAACGGCAAGCACATCGCAGGCCGAATCACCTCGTCCCGATTCTCACCGACTCTCGGACGCTCCATATGTCTGGGGGTGGTGGCTCCTCACCTTGCTGCGCCGGGGACCGTGGTCACTATCCAGTTGCCCGACCGGAGCCAGGTCAAAGCCAGAGTGATGCCCCACCACGCTCACTTCGATCCGGAGGGAACCCGCCTTCGTGCCTAAACCTCCCGTCGCCCGGAGCCCGATAACCCAGGCCTCCCCGACCGAGATCGCTGACGGTTGGGAGGTATCGAGGAAGAAGTCCTCCGCACCTTTGCGACTCGCCGATCTGTCCCAGCTCGCCAAGATCGGAGTCAAGGCGCAGACCCCACCCCTCGACATCCCCTACGGCCGGTCAGTGCGAGACGGTGCCTGGGTGGTCGCCGGGTCGGGACCGGGGGAATGGACCCTCCTCGGCCCCATCGGAGCAACGACCGAGATAGCCACGTCCGGATTCACTTCCATTGTCGACCTCACACATGGGCGGGCACTGGTTCGTTTGACCGGCGAAGAGGCCGCCCTGGTGTTGGGGAAGCTCTGCCCGATCGACCTCTCCGATCCAATGTGCCCGAACGGGGCCGCGTTTCGGGCCTCCGTCGCCAACGTCGTCACGGACGTCGTTCGAGACGACGTCGCCGGCACCAGATCGTATCTGCTGCATTGCGAACGCTCCTCGGGCCAGTTCCTCTTCGACGCGCTGCTCGACGCCGGGACCGAGTTCGGAATCGACACAGAAGGATTCAACTGGCCTTAGGAAGGCGACCAGGTCGGGCGACCGGGTTGGCGGATTGCCGGCAGTAGACGCCGACAATTTCGTATTGCCGCCGGAGCCCCTATGGGCGGGCGATCAGCCGTTAAATGATGGACTTCGGTCCCCGGTCGTGAACGACATTCAGAAAGACATTGGCCGGGTGCACGAGATGCGCGAGCAGACCAAATTGGACGAGGCCCAGATGCCCCCAAAACACGTTGATGAGTTGCGGTGCTACGAACAGCACAACTCCGAAGACGTAATCCCACGTCTTTCCGGCCGGCCACATGGT
>DATEEG010000049.1:0-3984 GCA_035281305.1 Acidimicrobiia bacterium
CGTGATCGCCGGGAACGACGACGCCATCAGAGCGGCTTCGACCGTTGCCGGGGCTCTTGCCGAGGCAGCCCGCGAAGGCCGCGAGCTGGCCGGGAAGAAGACAGTGCCATCCAAGGGTGACAAAGCCCGGGACGACGCTGCCCCGATGAAGGCCCCGGTGCCAGCCGCGGCGGCCGCCGTGGCCGCCCCCATGGAAGCAGCGCCACCGGAGCCTGCCCGTGAACCGGAACCGCCGGCTGCCGTCGAAGCCGAACTGGCCGCAGTGGCCGAGGAACCGCCAGCAAACGGAGACCCGGGGGAGGAGAGCGCCACCAATGGCTGAGGTAACCGCCAAGGAGGTGCAGAGGCTGCGCCAGGTCGCCGGCGTGGGAATGATGGATGCCAAGAAGGCGCTGGTAGAGGCCGAGGGCGACTTCGACAAGGCCATCGACGCGCTCCGGATCAAGGGCCTGGCCAAGGTGGCCAAGCGGGCCGGAGAGCGCGAGGCCAACCAGGGCACGATCGGAACTTACATACACCACCAGGCCGAACGCCCGGTTACCGGTGTCCTGGTGGAGCTCGCCTCCGAGACCGACTTTGTGGCCAAGAACCCCGATTTTCGCCAGGCGGCCGATGACATCGCAATGCACATTGCCTGGGGCAGACCCCGGTGGATCCGGCGTGACGAGGTCGATGCCGCCATCCTCGAAAAGGAAAAGGAGATAATCGCTCTCCAGGCCAAGGAAGAAGGCAAACCTGACAACATCATCCCCAAGATCGTCGAGGGACGGATCAAGGCCTTCTACGAGGACAACGTGCTGTACGACCAGAAGTTCGTCAACTCCGAGAAATTCGAGGGGTCGGTCGAGGACCTGGTCAACAACCTTGCTCTTCGCATGGGCGAGAACATATCGGTGAGGAGGATCGCAAGGCTCTCCATCGGTGAGCAGGACTGATGGCGAAGCGGCGAGTCCTCTTGAAATTGAGCGGGGAGGCCTTCGCCGATCCATTGGTCGGCTACGGCATCGATCCCGACACCGTCCAGCGGGTCGCCAAAGAAGTGGCCGAAGCCAGCAACGCCGGCATCGAGATCGCCATCGTCGTCGGGGGCGGAAACATCTTCCGCGGCGTTTCCCAGCAGGCCAAAGGCATGGACCCTGCCAACGCCGACTACATGGGCATGCTCGCCACGGTCATCAATGCCCTGGCTTTGCGCGACGCCCTCGAGCACGCCGGGGCCGTGACCAGAGTGCAGAGCGCGATAACCATGCAGCAACTGGCCGAGCCCTACATCCGCCTCCGTGCAATACGCCATCTCGAGAAGGGCCGCGTCGTGGTTTTCGCGGCCGGCACCGGGAACCCATTCTTCACGACCGACACGACCGCGGCGCTGCGAGCAGTCGAGGTGGGCGCCGACGTCCTTCTCAAGGCCAGCAAGGTCGATGGCATCTACTCGGCCGATCCCAAGCTCGATCCCACCGCCAACAAACTGCTCGAGCTCACCTACCTGGAGTTTCTCTCCCAGGAGCTCCGGGTCATGGACGCCACCGCCGTTACGATGTGTCGCGAGCACGACGTTCCCATCATCGTCTTCGACATGACCACGCCGGGGAACATTCTGCGGGCGGTTTCGGGCGAATTGATTGGTACTGTCGTTCACTGAGGAGGCGCGATGATTCCCGATCTCTTGGCTGATGCTCGCAAGAAGATGGAAACTGCGGTGGATCACGTCGGCTCCGAGTTCACAACCGTGCGAACCGGCCGCGCCAACCCCCAAATCCTCCACCGGGTCCAGGTCGAGTACTACGGCACGCCGACCAACCTGCAACAACTCGCCTCCTTTTCGGTTCCTGAGCCCCGGCTGCTCGTCGTTCAGCCATACGATCGTTCCTCGATGGCCGCCATCGAGAAGGCGATCAAGGCCTCGGACCTCGGTCTCAACCCTTCCAACGATGGCAATGTGATCAGGCTGAGCTTCCCCCCCCTCACCGAGGAGCGGCGACGGGAGCTCATAAAGATGGTGAAGCACATGGCCGAGGAGGGCAGGGTGGCGGTCCGCAATGTCAGGCGTCACGCCAAAGAAGACATGGAAGCCCTTCACGGAGAAGTTTCAGATGACGAGATTCGTCGTGGTGAAAAGGACTTGCAGGAACTGACGGACCGTCACGTCCAGAAGATCGATGACCTCCTTTCCCACAAGGAGACCGAACTGCTGGAGGTTTGAGGTGGCAGACGCCGAATCCGGGTTGCCATCCGACGTCGAGGCGCCTGCGGGGGCCGATCGAAAGAAGCAACGATTCAGTCGCCCATGGGAGGAACCCATGGAGCCGCCGCTAGACGAACAAGGGAGCACCGAGCCGTCGACCCGGTCGGAAGAACGAACGGAGTTTCTCGAGACCGACGATCTGGAGCCTTCGATTTCTGAGGAGGCTTACCTCTCGGCCACCACCGCCGAGTACCGCGACCTGGCCGAGGAGATTGCCCGCGGGAGCAACGATGACCCCGCCAACATGCCCGCCGTTGCGGCGACCATGGCCGGGGTCGGAACCGGTCTCGTCGATTTCGCCGATGTGACCGGCAAACCGGGAGTCTCCGAGGAAGACGTCGAGCAGGCCGAGCAGGCCGCCGCCTCCGATCTGACCCTTCGCATCATCTCGGCGCTCGTCCTCCTGGGCCTCTTCATGGCCACTTTGCTGCTCGGAGGATGGTTCTTCACGCTCTTCGTGGCAGCAATCATGGTGGTCGCGGTCGGCGAGTTCTATGCGACGCTCCGGCGCCACGGCTTCGTACCGCTGGCTTTGTTCGGACTGATCGGTGCGCTGGGATCGGCCGTGGCAGCCCATCTGGGAGGGCCGGGGCCGATGCTCGTCGTTTTTCTGGCGACGATCGTCGCGGTCACATTGTTCTTTTCGGTGTTGCCTCGACGAAGACCTGTCGACAACGCCGCGACCACGATCCTGGGGGCGGCCTGGGTGGCGCCGCTGGCCCTGGCGGCCACCATCCGTCGTGCCCCTGACGGAGTCGCCCTGATCCTGATGGTCGTGCTGCTGACCGCCTTCTTCGACATTGGTTCTTACTTTGCGGGCCGGGCCGTCGGGCGCCATCCGCTGGCTCCGATTCTTTCACCGAAGAAGACCTGGGAAGGGTTCGTCGGCGGGATCGTCACGGCGGTGGCCGTGGCAGCGCTGCTCTCCACCGTCGACTACTTCATCGTTGACCTGCGACAGGCCCTGATGCTCACTGCGATCGTCGTTGTCCTGGCCCCGCTCGGGGACGCGGCGGAATCGATGATCAAACGCAGCCTCGGGGTCAAAGACATGGGATCAGTGCTGCCCGGGCACGGAGGGATGCTCGACCGGATTGACGCGTTTCTGTTCGTAGTCCCATTCGCCTACTTGTATTTCCGCGCCGTCGGCCTTCTGTGACCAAGGCGCTCGTCGTCTTGGGCGCCACCGGGTCGGTGGGCCGCCAGACCTTGGAAGTGGCGGCCGAACTCGGATACCGGGTCGTAGGAATAGGTGCCAGGACGCCGGGGCCGGAACTGGCCGCGTTGGCCAAGGCGCATCCCGATGCCGCGGTCGCGGTCGCTGGTGGATCCCGGGACGAGAGGCATGGCTTTGCAGCAGGTCTGACCGGACGCAAGGTCGAGTTCGGGTCCGAGGCTCTCACTGCCCTGGCCGTGACCCCCGGGACCATCGTGATGAATGCCGTCGTCGGCGTCGCCGGCCTGCCGCACACGCTGGCGGCGCTCGCTGCCTGCAACCGTCTAGCGCTGGCCAACAAAGAGTCGTTGGTGGCGGCCGGACCACTCGTCAGGGCCGCCCTCGACAGAGGGGGCGAGCTCATCCCTGTCGATTCCGAGCACTCCGCCCTGTTCCAGTGCCTGATCGGAGAGCATCCACAAGGCGTGCGGCGGGTGATCCTCACGGCCAGCGGCGGACCGTTTCGGGGCTGGGGACATGACCGCCTCGAATCAGTGACTCCCGATCAGGCGCTGAGCCATCC
>DATEEG010000050.1:0-13886 GCA_035281305.1 Acidimicrobiia bacterium
GTGCGAAGTTCTCGGTAGGGAATGCGCTCCTTGTAGGTGACCCACCGATCGGCATTGCCCGGATGGATCATCCGGCCGACCGCGCTTACCGTGATGAGCCCGTCCAGCTCCTCCTTCTCGAGCAGCCTTCGGTCGATCAGCTCTCCAAGACCGAGGCCGATCCCCGGGGCATCGGGATCCCAAGTTCCGTGCGTCCGTCCGGCTCGAATCTCGTCGACTGCGATCGGGGTGCCGTTGCGAGACACGATCGTCATCTCACCGAGCCGGCCGGTCTCCTCGAGCGCCTGGAGCGTGCCCAGCATCGTCTCGTCGTTGTATGCAATCAGCCCATCCATGCGCGGAATGTCGGCAAGGAGACGAAGGGCAGCTTCTCGTCCCCCTTCGGCGACGTCGGTCTTGTTCCGGTGGCGATCGTTAGTGGGATCGTTCAGCAATTCGAGGCCGGCACGTTCGAACTGATAGATGAATCCCGCGACCAATTCGTCGTCATCGCTGATTTCGGGACCGCCGATCACCGCCACCCGCGCTCCCTCCGGAAGGACGCCCGCGAGATACTCGACCATGTACATGCCGTGGTGAAAGTTGGGAAACACCAAGGCGGCCTCCACGTCGAACGGCGTGCGCTCCAATGTGAACACGGGGACGCCGGCCGCGCTCGCCATGTCCACCGGACGTTCCAACGGGGCCGGATCCAAGCACCACAGGGCCACGCCGGAGACCCCGGCCTCGAGACCTTTGGCGACCGCGTCCTCCGACCGGCGGGCAACTTCGTCTTCTCGAAAGTCGGCGTAGGCAACCATCAAGTCGATCCCGACTTGGGACAACCGATGGTCGAGGGCATGGGCGACCGAGTCGACGGCGGGGTTGGCCCCGTAGTTCATCGGACTCACGTAGAGAACCCGGGGAGCGGTGGAGCTATTCATGAGGATGCAACCCTCCTTGTCTTTTGCGGTCAGTTGGTGAGCTGGGCAGCGACACAGCGAGTTGGTGCCAGTCCCTCATCGTTGAAAGTGGGACCGATAGTCCGTGGCGAAGGTGTCGAATGAGCGGGGTGGCCTCTTGAGCAACATTTCGATCGTGTCCGTCGTTTGTGAGACAAAGCTCCCTTCTTCGTAGTGGCCGTACATAGCGACGAATTCCTCTGCTAGCCATCGCGGGTAGTCGAGGGACAGCAGGTATTCGAGATATTCGGGATTCGGAAGGTCGACGTAGCGAATGGTGCGACCGAGCGCCCGCGAAAGACCGGCCGCCATCTCCTTGTAGGTGATGGCGGCGGGCCCGGTCAAGGTGTACGTCCGGCCCTCATGCCCGGGCTCGGCCAAAGCCAGGGCGACGACACTCGCGACGTCACGGGTGTCAACCTTGGCATAGGTAACGCGGCCGACACATCCAAAGAAACGATCGTGCTCGATGATCTCGTCGCTGTCGAAAAGACAGTTTTGAAAGAAGGAGTTGGAACGGATGTGCGTGAAACCCATTCCGGATTGCTCCATTTCCTGTTCACCGCGCCAATGAGAGCGAAGCGTCAGCGAAAGCGCGTCAGGGGCAACCCCAACGGTTGAGATCCGGACGATGTGTCGCACGCCGTTCTCCCGCGCCATCTCGATCAGCGTCGCCTGCGCCTCTGCCCAGCCGAAAACGGTCGGCGGAACCAGGTACAGCTTGTCGACTCCACCGAAAGCGGCGTTGAGCGTTTCTGGTTCAGCCGAGTCGCCGACGACGAGCTCGGCGCCTGCCAACTCCGTGAGCGCCGCCGCGGTGGCCCGATCACGGGTCACGGCTCGCACGGGCATCCCCATTTCCACAAGGAGGCGAACCGTCTCGCGCCCCGTGTGACCGGTAGCGCCGATGACGAGAACTCGGTCGATCAAAAGATTATAAAGTATTGAGCCGGACGTGGCCGGTGGGCTCACTCCCGGGTAGAGATCAGTCCCTCTCGCAGCAGCCTACGAAATTGCTCGATGGTGTCGTCCACGCCTTCTTCGAGCGTGCGGAAGCGAACAACGTCCCCCAACACCTTCTTTCCCGGCGACCCCTCGATCGCTGACGGAAGCGGCAGCGCCTCGGTCCCGAACGTGACCGCCACCTTCGGAACGGCCTTCTCCACCATGGAAGCGAACTCTTCGATCGAGGTGTCGGTCCCACCGACGTTGTACACCGCGGCTCCGGCAGGTTCCAGACGCGCGGCCGCGATGAACATCGCGGCGACGTCCTCGGCATGGTGGAAGGTCGATGATCCTCCGAAGGCGATGTGGCCGGACTCACCGCGCGCGGCCGCCAGCATGACTTTGGTCGGATCGGAGGTGAGACCCTGATCCCGGCCGGGACCGTAGACCACGCATGGCCGGAGACCGATCGACCCGGTCCCCCAGTCCGAGCCATAGATGCGAGCCGTGGTCTCGTTCGCCTGCTTGAAGACCCCATAGAGCGTTTGCGGGGCCAGGAGGTCGGTGTCGGTGGCAATGCCATCGGCGTAGTTCGCGGCCGGTCCGAAGGCCGCCGCCGAGCTGGCGTAGGCGAGACCCCTGATCCGGCCTTCGCTCCTGCGGGCGACCTCGAACACGTTCATGGTGCCGACAACGTTCACCTGCGAGCCGGTCACGGGATCGGCCTTGCACGCCGGCACCTGCAGGGCGGCGAGGTGGACCAAGTGGGTGATCGAATGCGACCCGGCGAGACTCTCCAGCTGCGCCAAATCACGAATGTCGCCTTGCACCCACGGTACCTTCTCGACAGCCCCTTCGCCCATCAGATACCGCAAGCGGTACTTGTCAAGGGAGGCGTCGAACGCCACAACCGAAGTTCCCTCCGCCGCGAGCCGCGCCACCGTCCACGCGCCGAGACAACCAGCCGCCCCGGTTACTAGAAAGCGCTCTTCTCCCGCCATCCCGATTCAGCGACGCCCGGCTAGGGAGTGGCAACCAGGTCGGGGGTGGGTCGGTCGGTGAGCTCCGATACGTGCCTAGCGAGTAGAGCCATACCGGTCGTGACATCGCTCTCGGCACTGGCCATCGACGCTCGCACATAGCCTTCTCCGGAGGGACCGAAGGCCGAGCCCGGCACGACCGCGACCTGGTGCTGATCGAGAAGCGACCGGCAAAACTCGGCACTGGGTGTATTCGAGTTCCGGATGTCGATCCATAGATAGAAGGCACCACCGGGGTCATATGAGTCGACCCCGTTCTCGTCCAAAATCGCCCTGGCCTTTTGTATCCGGGTGGCGTACTCACGATTCATATGGTCGACGATGTCCTGCGGTCCGGTTAGGGCCGCTAAAGCGGCCCACTGGGCAGGGGCGCTCGCACAGGAGATGATCGCTTCCTGGAGGTTGGCGATCACCTCGGCAAGCGCCGGCGGCGCCACCGCGTAGCCGATTCTCCATCCGGTCATCGAATAGGTCTTGGAAAAGCTGAATACGCTGACCACGCGGCCCGAGGGGTCGAGGGCCGCAGCCGAGACGTGTTGGTTTCCGTAGGTGATCGCCTCGTAGGCCTCGTCCGAGACGATCCACAGGTCGTGGGCACGGGCGAAGTCGAGGATCTCTGCCATGAGTGTGGCCGGAATCGTCGCGCCAATTGGATTGAGCGGAGAGTTGATCAGAAGAAGTCTGGTTCTCCGCGACACCAGCTTCTTCAGATGCTCGACCTCAGGAAGGTAACCGTTCTCCCGCGTGAGCTTGTACTCGCGGATGGTCGCCGCGCTCAGCACCGCCATCATCTTGAAATTCGGCCATCCCGGATCCGGGAGCAGCACCTCGTCGCCCGGATCGAGCAGGGCGACGAACGACGAATAGAGCGCCCCCATCGCCCCATGGGTGACGACTATCTGGTCTGGAGCCACATCGATCTGGTTGAAGTCGTTCAGCTTCCGACACAGTTCCGTTCGCAGCTGGAGGATGCCGGCGTGGTGCGTGTACTTGGTGTGACCGGCCTGCAATGCATCAATCCCTGCTTGGACGACGTGCTCGGGCGAGGGAAAGTTGGGTTGGCCGGGAGCCAGATTGATCACTCCGGGGCGGCGTACGATCTCGCTCATGACGTCGCGAATGCCAGAGGTGGGCATTCGCTCCGCCGAGGGAGCTATCCGGCCAGTCCTCTCGGCCACCCTTTCACCTCACCGATCTGCGGAAGGATCGAACTCGATGGCGATATTCTCGTAGAGGTCAGCCGCAAGCGCCACCTCCCTGAGGTCGACGTGTTCCTCGGGCCCGTGGGCGACGTTGATATCGCCGGGACCCAACACGATGCTGGGAATCTCTCCGAACGTTGCCAGCAGGCTGGCGTCGGAGCCGTATGGCACGCCCATAAGGGATTCTTGGTTCAACCTCTTGGCTTTCAGCGCGGCGGCGACAAGGCGGTTCGAAATCGGAGTGTCGAGTGGCCACGAGACGAGGAAAGGGTCTTCGCGCTCTATCGCGATCCCAGGATGAGCTCCACGGGCTTGGTCAAGCACAGTGTCGACTTCCGCCAGCACGGTCTCGACAGCCTCACCGGGAACACTCCTGTAGTCGAGCTCGATGCTGCATTGCTCGGGCACGATATTGACCGAGGCTCCGCCGGTGATGACGCCAACGCTCCAGGTTGGTGAGCCAACTCTTTCATGTCGACGTTTGTTCGCCAGGGGAAAGAGCCGCGAGCGCAGGTGACTCAACACGTCATTCATGGCATAGATCGCGTTCAAGCCTTCTTCGGGCTTGGAGCTGTGGGCGGCGCGACCCCGGGTGGCGATCCGGAACCGAATACATCCCTTGTGGGCCACCACGATCTCCAAACCAGTCGGCTCACCGACGACCGCCCCATCGGCCTTTCCACCACTAATCAAGAAGTGGCGGGCCCCGCCGCCGCTCCGTTCCTCGTCGACGGCTCCGAGCAGCAGGATGTCGACCGGGAGCTCGGCAGTCCTCTTGGTCAACCTTTCGAGCGCAATCAGCATCGCCGTCAAGCTCCCCTTGGTGTCGCAGGCGCCCCGGCCATAAAGAAGGTTGCCAGCGATCTGTGCCGCCTCCATTCGGGGCGTGCCGAAACTCACCGTGTCAAGATGCGCCTCGAACAGCAGAACTCCTCGGCCTGCATCCGCTGGAAGCCGCGCCAGAACATTGGGCCGGCCCGGAAACACCTCTTGCGTCTCGACGCTCAATCCGATTCCTCGGCAGCGTTCCTTGAGCCACTCCGCCACTGCACCCTCACCAACTCCCCCCGGGTAGGAGGGGTTGACGCTGGCGATGTTCACGAGATCGGAAAGAATCGACGAGGCCGTTTCGATCGATTCGGTGGTCGCCCACACCTCAGGGGGCGCTGGCACCAGTTGCCATCATGATCTTGATATCGGTCCGTCGACCGGTCGCCAAGTCCTCGAAGGCCTCCGCCACCCCTTCGAACGCCGTGGTTGCACCGATATACAGATCGGCATCGAGCTGACCACTTTGGAGGAGCGCGACCGTCTCTTTGAACACGTCATGGGTGTAGCAAAAGCTCCCCGTGATCGAGCGCTCAGCGGTGACGATGTCGAAGAGAGGGATCTTCACCTCCGGTGCCCCGAGGCCCACAAAACAGACCACGCCACCTTTGGCCACGGCCCGAATCGAGGCGGCAGCCGTGGCGTCGATCCCGACCGCGTCGAGAACACGATCGAACGGCGGCGCTTCGGGTAGCACCTCGGGAGTGATGGTGTGAAATCCGGCTGCCTCCGCCAAAGCGCGTCGCTCCGGCATGCCCTCGGAAATGGTCACCTTGGCCGCGCCCAGATATCTGGCCGTCTGGCCGATGCAGTGGCCGATCATTCCTCCGCCGATCACCAGCACATCGTCGCCATCCCGCACGTCGGCGCGTCGGGTCGCTTGGAGAGCGACGGCTAGCGGCTCTGCGACCGCTCCTCGCAGAAGATCGAGCGAGCCGAGGGGCACCACGCAATCCGCCGGTATCAAAACGGTATCGGCGAAGGCACCGCGATGCCGTGGGGTAACGCCGATGAGCTCGATCCGATAGCACTGGTTATCGATCTCGTGGCCGCACTCTCCCCCACAGGGAATCGTGGGGATAAAGGTCACTGGTTGACCGATTTCGAGGTCCTCGACGCCGACCCCCACGTCCTCGATCCAACCACTGGCCTCATGACCCATGACCATGCCAGGAACGCGCCGGCCCGACTCGCCGGTGTATCCATGGAGGTCCGATCCGCAGATTCCGACGTAGGCGACCCTCATTTGCACCTGGCCCGGACCTGGGTCGGTCTGAGGTTTGTCTTCGATGTGGAAGCGGTGCGGTCCATCGAAGACCAGCGATCTCATCGCGGTACCGGCCCGTAGTCATGCCGACAAACGCGCGTCTGGGCCGATCGATCGGGCATCCGCGGAATATAATATAAAAAAAGGCGGCCCGACTTCAAGGAGGGGAAATGCGGCTTGGCCGATTCAGCTCAGCCGGTGAAGAAGGCTGGGGTGTCATCGAAAGCGACGACGTTCTGCGGGTCGCTCCCTCCGGCCTGACCATCTTGAACGCATTCGAACGCGGGCTCGACACGGCGGCCCTCGGTGCCTGGACGATGGTCGAGCTCGACGAATCGACGCTTTCGGCTCCGATCGTCGATCCTCCCCAATTCGTCGGTGTCGGCATCAACTATCGAGATCATGTCGACGAGCTCGGCACGAAGGCCCCTCCTAGCCCGGTGACTTTCGGTCTCTTTGGCACGGCGATTGTGGGGCCCGGTGACCCCATCGTCATTCCGGACTTTTCCTCGACCGTTGATTGGGAAGCGGAATTGGCGATAGTCATCGGCAAAGGTGGGAGCGATATCCCCCAGCGCCAAGCGCTTGATTTCATCGCCGGCTACACCATCGTCAATGACGTCTCGGCCCGGGACATCCAGATGGCCGAAGGCCAGTGGGGCAGGGCAAAGTCTTTCGATAGCTTCAAGCCCATGGGTCCATGGATCGTTGGAACCGACGAGCTGGGCGATGGGTCCGGACTTGCGATCGCTCTTTCGGTCAACGGGGTTACCAAACAAAAGTCGAGCACGAGCAATCTCATCTTCGACGTCCCTTACCTGGTTAGCCACCTCAGCCGGCAGACCACGCTACGCCCTGGAAGCGTGATCGCCACCGGCACACCCGGTGGCATTGGAATGGTGCGAACGCCCCCCGAATATCTCGAGGACGGTGATGTGGTGCGGATCGAGATCGAAGGGATCGGTGCCCTCATCAACCCGGTGATGTCGGCGGCAACCCTCGCTAAGCCTCGGTCTTTTTGAAGTACTCGGCCACAAGCGTGGCGGTCGTCCGCAGATGATCCCTCATCGCGATGGCCGCTTCTTCGCTTTGGCCGGCCGCCAGCGCCTTCAAAATCGCTCGGTGCTCTCGATCGGCAGCATCATGACGAAAGCTCAGCGAGAGGCGCTGGTAGCGCTCGGTGTGGTTCCAGAGCAGGTCGATCAGGTAAAGAAGCCACTGGGAGTTGCTGCGCCGATAGATGCCGAAGTGGAACTCCTGATTGAGTCGGATGATCTCTTTGGTTTCATTCTCTTTCACCGCGACCTTCATCTTGGAAAGAATCCGCAACAACTCCTTCTCCGTCTTGCCGTCGATCGGCACCGCTGCTCGTACGGCTTCGGCCTCGAGGAGGATGCGAACCGCATAGAGGTCGTTCATGTCCGTAATCGAAAGCGGCACTACCCGGGCCCCCCGATTTGGGATCGTCTCGATGAGTCTTTCCGTTTCGAGAACTCGCAACGCTTCCCTAACTGGGATCAAAGACGCCCCGGTCTCCTGAGCAAGAACGTGGAGTCGCAGACGTGAGCCAGGCGGATACTCGCCACTAAGAATGCGCTCCCGCATCGAGGTCAAAGCATGCTCAACGAGACTCAGTTGCTTTTCCCCCGCGATATCAGGCATCTCGAGCTGTTCTCCGTCTCCGGGAGTCTTCCTGCCTCTAGGTTGCACGTAAGGCGGGGTGCACTCGATTCTAATCCCAATAGGTCGATCCGTGACCCCTCTGTTAGACCTGAGCCGAACGAGTGCTGGAGACTCCCAATGGCCGGCCGCGTGAGGCGTCTGCTCCAGGAACGGGCATCCTTCGCAGTTGATGTATATGTAGTGGCCGAGACACCTCCTGTCGATCGGATTCGAGCGACCCCTTTCACGAAATCCAGCGACTCAAGTTATGTGACGCTTTGGCTTCGAAGTGTTCCGCCCGGCTCAACTTCCCGATCGCCGATATACGGCTCCCGGGGCAGCGGACCTGACCCCACCCCGATCCAGGAATTGGCGAATGGCGACTTCGATCACGCTTGAACGGCTGACGTGGTAACCAAGTTCAAGTATGTCGCGGTCGAGTTCTGCGACTAGGGGGACGGGAAGTGTTACGTCGATCCGACGGATACCTTTATATAGGCGGCCGGTTGGGCGATCGATGGGTTGAGGTCGCAACACTTCTGCAACGTATCGCAAGCAGGGCGGTTTGACAGTGTCATGTTTCGCGTACGCAGGCCCACGCGGCGCTGAAGCCAAGCAGGAAGGAACCTGGATCCCCGACCGACCAGACCAGCTACCTAGCGCAAAGCTTCGGCCAGAAAAGACAGGAACTCGGCCGGGTTGAACACCGGAATCTTCTCTCTGAGGTCGAGCAGGTGACGGTCGCCCGAAACAATCACAGCTCCTGTTGCAGCGCCGAGCTGGATCAGATAGTCATCGCCGGGATCGGCGGATCGCGCCGACGGCGGCTGATCGCCAACGTCGGCCATCGTTGCGGCGGTCGAGAGCAGTTCAATAAGTTCGTCTGCGTCCTCAGGCGGGATCCGTTTTCGTATCTTGGAATAGCCCAATGCCCTCCTGAGCTCAGCCAAAAGCTCCGGCGACGCCATCACCTCAAAATCACCGGATAACCATCTACGCAGCACCAGAGCCGGAGAACCTCCGCTCGACAGGGCGGCGGCGATGATGACATTGGGGTCGAGGACAGCTCGTATCAATTATCGGCGACGTTTGCGTGTGGAATGCTGGGCCTCAACCGCGAGGTCGATGGCCTCATCCTCGGCAAGTCCACTACGAGCCCAGAGCCGGTCGACAAGGTCCAGGCCAAGGTCGCGCCTCAGCACCTCTTCGATCAACTCGCTATCGCCCTTCCCGGTGCGTGCGGCCTTCACCTTTAGCGCTGTGAACACCTCCTGATCAAGGGTCAGGGTTGTCCGTACTTTGGTCATAAAGTCATCCTAGCACTGTCATGTATTGGCATCGTGATGCATTGGCTTCCTATCGACGGTGGCCGGTTGTGAACGGTCTTTGCTCGCTATCCGGATTCCTGGGTCGGAGCGCCGATGCCGCCGCCATCTAAGAACTGACGGATCGCCTTCTCGATGACACTGGATCGGCTAATCCGATAACCGAAGTCGGTGATATGAAGATCGAGCTCGACCAAGCCCACCGAGGCTTACCTCAATCCTGCAAATGCCGTTGTAGAGCCGGCCATCGGGGGGACGATTGGTTGTCATCGATGATCGCCAACCTATCGCGCCCACCGGGTGCTGACATGATTGTGTTTCGCGCCATGCACTGGGCCGCCCAAGCCGTCAAATCGCTCGTTGCCGAAGTGGCGCTGAGCCTCGCCGCGCTCCAACCTTGGCGACGAGGCGTTCGTATCTCAGCCTGAGCTATGAATCCGGTCGGCTGTCTAGCAGTTGGACATCTATGCCGAGACGTTCGTAAGTCCGCAGAGCACGACGGTCGAGAGTGAGAAGAGTGGCATCGTGGTCCGAGGCGATGCGTCCGATGAGTGCGTCATAGGTCGAGCCGCCTGCGATCCCGGCTGCCGCACAGATCTCGACAATGTCTGACATCAACCTCTTGGAGGGATAAAGCGTCCTCTTCTTTCCGAAGAACCCAACGAGAAGAGCGGCAGTCGCGTCGGCGGCCAACCGATACGGCGAGGGAATCCTGGTCAGAACCGAGTACGTCTCGAGCCAAACCTGGCTCGGGATCCATGCAGAGGCCGCCGCGGGTCGGCAGAGCTCATGCGACTCATGCCATCCGGCCAGAGCCGGTATTGCCACACTCGAGTCAACAGCATTCACCGCCTGATCTTCTCAAGAGTGTCTCTGACTACGTCGGCTGTCAGGAGGGGCACCGGCCTCTTGGCCATCGCCACAACCCCTTCCGGTGTTTCGACGAACTCGATGTCCATCGGAGCCGGCCAAAGCTCGATGACTCCATCCCTTTCGAGGATCTCAAGCTCCTCGCCGCCACGCAAACTCAGACGATCCCGAATCACTTTCGGCACGACAATTCGCCCCGAGCGATCGATGGCAGTTCTCATGCCACAGATTATACCACGATTTCTACCAAGCGAGGATCCAGCGGATCATGGGTGATTCGGTGCTTGGCGATGGGGTACCGAGGGCCGACCGACTTTGATTGCTCCTCCTCATGGGAAAGCCCCCGAACTCCGTCACCATTGGATGCTCGCCAGGCGGCCGAGGTGAGACGCTCGAACTCTGCGCCGTGGAGCATTGGCGGTTTTGCAAGCAGATGACAGACATCTTGATACGTTTCCCAGACTCCATATGCTTTACCATATGGTCATGGCCCGCAAAGAAGTACTAGTCCAGCTTGATGACGACTTGGTCGCCCGATTGGACGCCCTCGCAAGGCGGGCTGAGGTGAGTCGCTCAGAGCTCCTGCGCCGAGGAGCGTTGGCAGTCTTGCAGGCAGATGAATGGGCGGAAGCAGACAAACGCCTGAAGCGTGGGTACGCCAGCCACCCGCCCGACCCGTTGTTACTGGCCGCCTCCGAACTGTTGGCCACCGAGACCCTCCCCGACTGGTGAGGCGAAACGACATCTTTTGGGCAGATCTCGGACCCGAGGCAGGGAGACGACCTGTATGCATAGTCACCCGTGACGCCGTCATCGCTGTGCTTGATCGGGTCACCTGCGCTCCGATCACTCGCACCATCCGGGGCATTCCTTCCGAGGTCGAAGTCGGCCCGAACGAGGGCTTGCCCGAGCGCGCAGTCATCTCATGCGACAACCTGGTCACGATCGGCAAGGCTCGACTCGAGCCCCAAGCGGTCGGTCGGCTAGATCCTTCCACGCGAATTGAACTAGACCGAGCCCTCCGCTATGCGCTCGACGTCATCTTTTGAGAAGCCCGGAGCAGCTGTTTGAGCCGACCCTTTTCACGAAACTCGATCGACTCGGCTAGTTGCCGGTGGGGGCCAGTGCTCCCGGGCTCGCACCGCTAATGCCGCCTCTTTCGAGGAATTGGCGGATCGCGACTTCAATGACGCTCGACCGGCTAATGAAGTATCCAAACTCAGCGATGTTGCGGTCGAGTGCGACCACTACCTCGACCGGAAGACTGACATCAATCCGACGGATCCCGTTGTATAGCCGACTGTCCTGTGGGCTCTTCCGAGTTCTCATTCGAACGAACCTATCGAATCAGTGTCGGATGAGGGTGGTCGAGTTTCGCGACCTGACGCTGCGGGCCAGCACGGTGCTAGCGGCGGGCTGTGCTTTGGATGCTGGGATCGAGGATCTTCAAGCCCCGAAAGTAGCTGCGAGAGGAGCCCCGATCGGGAGTGAGGAGGCGGTCGACGCGCGGCTGTGCGTGCGAGCCGATCAAGAAGTCTGCCGCGTGGCCTTGTCCTCGTCAGGCGGAGGCGCGGCTCGATAGCCGTCCGCGCCGGGCGTGAAGGACTGCGAACCCGATGGTGAAGGCGGTGGCAGCCACCACGATCAGCCAGCCGACGATCGAACGCCCGCCGGCGAGAACGTACATCAGGCCACCGATCGCCGAGAGGCCGTTGAAGACGATGGCGGCAGCATTCTGGGCGCGAATCGCCTCCCATCGCCCGTCTTTGAGCGACAGGTAGCCACCGAAGGCATAGCCCAAGGTTGCCGCCCCGGCGAGGCGGTAGATGTAGGGGTCGGCCGGATCGAAAGAAGCGAGATCGGCGAAAAACGATGCGGCAAAAAGCGGCGCCAGCCCAAAGAAAGCCGCGGCCACGGTGGCCAGGGTCAGGAGGAGCCGGGCGGCCCGATCGAGCGTCGGTTCCGACGGGGCTGAAGGTCCCTGGTCGCGGCGGGTTACATAAATGAGGATGAGGACGAAAGCCGCGGCCGCAAACAGGATGAACCACACCCAGAAGTTGTCGTCGCCCTCGATCAGGGTGATGACAGCCGCCACCACCGCGCCGGCGTTGAAGACGTAGGAAGCGCCGGCGGGGATCCGGAAGCGGAACCAGGCGGGATTGGCCAGGGTCAGAGCGGCGGCCACGGCATAACCGAGGGCGGCGGCCCCGGCCAAGCGGTAGATGAAGGGTTCGGCGCCGGTGTATCCGCCGGCGTCGGCTGCAGTCTCCGGGAAGAAGAAGGGCACCACTCCGAAGAGGCCGGCGGCCGCGATCTGTACCGCGAGCAGCGTTTTGAACCAGATGGTTCGCGCCTGATCGGGCTGTTCGGCGATGTTCACCTCGGCCGAAGGCTATCGAGGGCACTAGAGCGAAGCCGGGATCGTTCAATGCCTGGTGTGGGCCGTGGCGGCACCCAGAGAAGCCTGCATCCCGATCGTTACAGCCGTCGACGTCCGAGCAAGACCGGTCGCTTCCATTGAGCCGGCGGTCATGCCCACGGCCTGCGGTGGCTTCTGGCTTTCGCAGTAACGCCCATTCGATGCGGTCAGTCGCTTCCGTTAGGTCGACAAGTTGAGATCCTCCCGAGGCCCGCACCTCTCGTCGGCCTTGGGGCCAGCAGGTAATCGGATTCGAATCCGCCCGATGCGATCATCAGGTGCTGGAGGCTTTATCGCTCGAATCTGACGACTCCATGACATCGAGAAGTTCCTGGCGTTCCTGATCGGTAGCGGGGGGAGGAGAACTTGCACACGGCGGAGGCCGTCTTTCGCAAATTCGATGCGGACAATCGAGGCTCAGCCGGAGTCCCGAAAACTATCACGCACCCAAACGAAAGCCCGACCGCTCAGTCGACCTTTTACGACTAATCAACGATCAAGTTGGTTGCGGATACGGGCCAGGACACCGAGACCTCTTGGCCGCGGGTGACACCGAGGCGGTGCTCGGGTCCCTCGTTGCGGTCGCGGACGGTTAGGACCAGGTCTGGTGTTACGCGCACCAGATAAAGGACCTCGCTGCCGGTGAAAACGACCTCCTCGACCTTGCCGCCGACCGAGTTGTCGTCCGCGGTGACAGGTCCGAGGCGGAGGCGTTCGGGGCGGATTATCAACCACCCGGAGGAGTCGGTCCCCAACTCGCCAGCGACCGTCGCCCGCAGCTTTCCCAACCCTCCCACCTCGACGGTGGCGGCGCCGCCTGAGACATCGAGGACCTGGGCGGGCAGGAAGTTGCTGGTCCCGATGAAGTCGGCGACGAATCTGGTGGCGGGGCGGTCGTAGAGCACGGCGGGAACATCGGTCTGCAACACGCGACCCTGGTTCATGACTGCGATTCGGTCGGACATAGTCAGAGCCTCTTCCTGGTCATGAGTGACATAGATGAAGGTGATCCCCAGTTGGCGTTGGATTCGTTTGAGCTCGAACTGCATCTCCTTCCGCAGCTTCTGGTCCAGAGCCCCGAGCGGTTCATCGAGCAACAACACCTTGGGGTCGAGGACCAGCGCCCGGGCGAGAGCGACCCGCTGCTGCTGGCCGCCGGAGAGCTGGGATGGTTTGCGATGGGCGAAGCCGGTCAGCCGGATCACGTTGAGAATCGATTCGACCCTTGACTCGATTTGGGGGCGACGAAGGCGGCGCACCCGCAGCCCGAAGGCGACATTCTCGAACACGCTGAGATGGGGGAAGAGGGCGTAGTTCTGGAAGACCATGTTGGCCTGGCGTTGGTGGGCCGGAACCGAGGTGATGTCCTCGCCCATCATGCGGATGC
>DATEEG010000051.1:0-2502 GCA_035281305.1 Acidimicrobiia bacterium
AGGTACGCCGCTGGGAGGAGGCTGGATTAGCTGACGTGGTACGAGTGCCAGCGGAGCCGTTCGACAGCTTCTCCGATCGAATGTGGATGGCGGTCCGAAATGCCACCATGGTCTACCTCTCGCAAGTGTTTTTCGATTCGGGTTACGTCGTCGAGAAGCTGGACGAGATCATCGCGCAAACACCCGGGGACTCGTTCGTGGTGGTCGACGGCTACCACGGCTTCATGGCACTACCGACAAACCTCAGCGGACTCTCGGAGAGGATCTTCTATCTGGGAGGAGGCTACAAATACGCCATGTCCGGTGAGGGGGCCTGCTTCATGCATTGCCCTCCGGGCTTCGGCGAGCGCCCGATCGACACCGGCTGGTTCGCCGGCTTCGATGATCTGCCCAAACGCGAGTCGGAGATCGCCTACGGCCACGGCGGCGACCGTTTCTGGGGAGCCACTTTCGATCCGTCCGGGCTGTACCGCCTCCTGGCCGTGCTCCGACTCATGGAAGCCGAAGGCATAACCCCGGCGATGATTCATCGCCATGTTGAGGATTTGCAGCGCCAACTGCTGGCAACGGGGGCCGTGCCCGGTGAGTTGATCCCGCCGGAGGGGCTGCCGCGGGGAAATTTCCTGACCTTCCGCACCGTCGAGGCCGGTGCGATCTACCAGAGCCTCCGCGAGCAAAACGTCATCGTCGATCACAGGGGCGATCGACTCCGGATCGGATTCGGGATCTATCAGGATCCCGACGACGTCGAGCGACTTGCCAAGGCGTTTTCAGCCCTGTAGGCGGTCGGTGATGAACCGGGCGTAGAAGCCCGGCCAATCTTCGTCGCTTCCCGAGGTCTTATGAGTTTCGGCGGCCATGGCCAGCATTGCAGCCAACTGAGCCTCGTCGACCTCCGGAACCGGTTCCGGCAGGCGTTCCAGCAGCCACGCGGCATACCAGGTTGGCCAATCCGGATCTTCGCCGTCGGTCGCCGAGAAGGCTCTGTGATGTGCGGGCCCGACCTGGCTCAGCAACTCCGTCCAAGCGTCGAGGGTCATGTCAGTTCGCTCTAGCCCAGGACCGGGATCTTCTCCATGGCGGCCCGCACCTTCTCCTCGGGATAGTCGTAGTCGACGAGTTTGCCGTCGAGGAAGTCGCGGTAAGCACCCATATCGAAATGCCCGTGGCCGCAGAGGGCGGTCAGGATCACCTTTGACTCTCCCGTCTCCTTGCACTTGAGAGCCTCCCGGACCGCGGCGGCGATGGCATGGCTCGGTTCCGGAGCCGGAATTATGCCCTCGGCGCGGGTGAACTGAACCGCCCGCTGGAAGCATTCGACCTGACCGATCGCCTCGGCCTCGACCAGGCCCAGCTCTTTCAAGTGGGATACCAGAGGCGCCATCCCGTGGTAACGCAGGCCCCCGGCGTGGATGGGTTCCGGGATGAAGTCGTGGCCGAGCGTGTGCATCTTGACCAGCGGCGTCATCCCGAGGGTGTCGCCGAAGTCATAGGCGTAGACACCTTTGGTCAATGACGGCGATGCAGTCGGCTCGACGCAGCGAATGACCGGTGCCATCTTGCCCGCCAGCTTCTCGCGCAGGAACGGGAAGGAGAGGCCGGCAAAGTTGGAGCCGCCACCCGTGCAGCCGACGAGCAGATCGGGAGTCTCGCCGATCTGGGCCAGTTGCTTCAGAGCCTCCTCACCGATGACCGTCTGGTGCATGAGAACGTGGTTGAGCACGCTGCCGAGGGAATACTTGGTCTCGGGATCACCGGCCGCGGCCTCGACTGCCTCCGAGATGGCGATTCCCAGGCTGCCGGTGGAGTTGGGGTCCTGGGCCAGGATGGTCCGGCCGGCGTTGGTCGCCTCCGACGGGCTGGAATGGACCTTGGCGCCGAAGACCTCCATCAATGTTCGCCGATAGGGCTTCTGCTGATAGGAGGCGGCCACCTGCCATACCTCGCACCCGAGGCCGAACTGCGCACAGGCGAAGGCGAGGGCGCTGCCCCATTGCCCGGCACCAGTTTCCGTGGTTAAGCGTTTGGTCCCTTCCTGGGCGTTGTAGTACGCCTGAGGGACTGCGGTGTTGGGTTTATGGGAACCGGCCGGGCTGACGCCTTCATATTTGAAGTAGATCCGAGCGGGCGTATCAAGTGCCTTCTCCAAGCGCAGGGCCCGATGCAGGGGCGTAGGCCGCCACATCTTGTAGACGTCGAGGACCGCCCCCGGAATGTCGATATAGCGGTCCTGTGACACCTCTTGCATGATGAGGGCCATCGGGAACAGTGGTGCGAGATCGCCCGGACCGATCGGCTCGTGCGTTCCGGGGTGGAGCACCGCCGGAGCCGGCTCCGGAAGGTCGGGCTGGATGTTGTACCAGGCGCTCGGAATCTCGGACTCGTCCAGAATCACCTTCGTCACGTCAGCCGCCATGAGCCACCTTTCTAGGGGATGCCGAAACTAGCAACGGAGGCAAGCACGTGCGTCCCCTGTCCTCCCGCCTTGGGGCAGCTATCGCT
>DATEEG010000052.1:0-2110 GCA_035281305.1 Acidimicrobiia bacterium
GCCGGGCAGGTCGGACAGCTGCTCCGAGATCCGATAGGCGGTGTCGGTGGACACCTCCGTCACCGGGAACCGTCCGTTGAGCCCGGCCTCCTCGTACATCAAGTCGAGTTCGGAGGCCGGCAGGCCCAAAAGCCCTGACAACCTCTGGATCAGCGCGTCTTTCTGGGCGGGATCGACGAAGCGACGGTCGACGACCACTCTCGGAACGAACCTGCTGGTGGCGACTACGACTCCGGTCCGGTCGACGATGTCGCCCCGCGGAGCCTGGCTGTCGATTCGTACCCAGGTTTGCTCCTCGGCGATCTCGGCGCTCTGGGCTCCTTCGGCCACCTGGACGAACCACAGCCGGATCCCCAAGACTCCGAACATCGCTACGAACGCAGCGGCCACGACAGTGAGGCGGGTGCCGAACTTCATCAGACTCGACGTCCCCCCGATTGCATGAGCCTCGTGACGGGGATCACGAGCAGGGCGGCGCTCACAGCATTGGTGATCGGCACTTCGATGAATCGACGCAGCATGGCGTCCCCTAGTTCAGCCGATTGCCCGAACAAAACGCCAACCACCACTACCAGCGCCACCGAAACCAGCGACAAGAGGCCGGCCCAGATGCCGACCGCCAGGGGTCCGGAGTCTGCCCGTTGCCGGGTCCGCACGGCGAGATACGCCACGACGGTGTAGACCAGGGCCCTCAGCCCGAGTACCGAACTGGCCAGCGAAACGTCGAACAGTGCCCCGGACAAGAACCCGATTACGAGGGCGATCTCGGGCCTGAGGCTGAGCGTCGCCAGGATCACGACCAGAACCACGAGATCGGGCACCAGCCAGGTGAACCTCCTGAACAGGGTCGCCTGGAGGATAAGTCCGAACACGGCCAACCCCAGCGCTATGAGTACCGGACGCGGGGACCTCATCCGCCCCCGGTAGTGGTCGTGGCCTCCCCGGAGGTGCCGGGAATTACGGCTGTGGTCGTTGTCTCGCCCGCGCCCGATTCTGGCGTCCCCGGCTCCGGCGGCCACGTGATGACGACGACTATCCGGAGCGTGTCCGTTTGGGCGAAGAGCCGCACCGGTGCCGAGATGGCCGTGCCTTCGAGATCGACATCGGCGATGACCTCGCCAACCGGGAGTCCCTGAGGAAAGGTCACCGACACAGAGCTGGTCACCACCAGATCTCCGGCCTGCAGGGCTTCGATCGCGTCGAAGACCTCGAGGGTGAGTTCGTCGGACCCGACGTGGGACACGAGGCTCCCCACCTGGCCATCGACCAGGACCGTCACCGCCTCGCGATCCTGGGTGATCGGGATCACGATCGCAAACGCCGGTGCGGTCTCCACCACCTTGCCGACGACGTAGCCGTTGGGGTCGACGACCGGGTGGCCCACGGCAACTCCATCGTCGGTTCCCTTATCGATGACGAAGCTCGGCCCGAAAGGATCGGGGCGGCCTATCACGTTGGCCGGGGTCTGGGCCACGTCGGGATTGAGGATCTCGAGATCGTTGATCTGCTCGAGCACTTCGACTCTCGCCTGTAGGTCCTGGGCGCCGGCCTGTTCGGCCTGCAGGCGCGCAACCTCGGCCAGGAGCGCCTGGTTCTCGGCCCGCAAAGTCGCCAGCCCGGTCAGAGCCTCACCTAGATCCGCCACCGGATCGACCACGATCGCGGCGAGGTTCTGCAGGGGAGCGAGCACGCTCAAGGCGGCACTCCGGATGTTGCTCGACACGGAGCCTCCGGCCAGTCGCACGTCGACCGTCATCAAGAGAAAGGCAGCCACCACCAGGGTGACGAAGGTGGGCAGAGCCCGATCACGTCGTGAGTCACGGTCGATCATCGATTTTCGCTATCGGGTGCCGGCTCATGGTTGTCCACCGTCACCAGCCAATCAAGCGACGGCTGCGAGCACCCTCATGGGCGGGCGGAGGAAGAGAGGAGCGCCTCGAACTCTTCGAGGCATTTGCCAGAGCCGATCGCTACCGATTGCAGTGGACGCCGGGCGGTGACGATTGGCATGCCGGTCTCGTGGGCGAGACGCTCGTCTAGCCCCACCAAGAGAGCCCCACCACCGGTAAGGATGATGCCTCGCTCCATGACGTCCGCGGCCAATTCCGGA
>DATEEG010000053.1:0-13758 GCA_035281305.1 Acidimicrobiia bacterium
CGCCGCCAGTTGGAGACGCTTTTCGGTGTGGGCCGCTTCGGCGGCCTCCCATGACTCCTGGTCCCTCCGCCTCATTGCCGCCAGCTTGTCGTAATTCGCCTGGGCTACACCGACTTCGGTGTCGAGAGCCAGAATCTCGACTCCGAGCCGGGTCCTCTCAGCGGTCTCCGCCGCTCGCTGCTCGCTTACCACCGCCAACCTTTGAGAGAGCGCTTCGAGTTCCCGCCGATCGCGCTGGTCGCCGGCCCCGAGCGACAAGAGGTCGCCCTGGACCACCGCCAGGGCTCCTTCGGCCGACAGATTCTCCTGGTCGGCCATCGATCGTTCCTCGTCTTCGAGCAGACGGAATCGCTGTTCATGCTGTGCCGCCATGCTTTCGGCTTGCGTCTCGGCGAGGGCCGCCTCTTCGAGTTCGACCTGCAGAGACTCGAGTTCCTCACGGAGATCCTTGCGGCGTTCGTCGGCCCCTTCGAGCCGAGCCTGGCGGGTCCGGTGTCGCTCCTGGGCCACCTGAGCGACCCGGCGCAGTCGTTCGAGGGTCGTCTCCAGACGCGCCGCCGCCGCCCCGTCCCGGTCGAGCGTCTCCCCCAGCACGGAGGCCTCGGTCGTAAGCCGCCGCAGTTCGGTGGCGAGTTCGCCGATGTGCCGGTGGGCCGCCTCCGATCGAGTGGCGAGATCGGCTTCCTCCAACCGCGCTTGGGCCAGTCGGGAGTCGAGGAACCGGAGGTCCTCGCCACCGATGAACAAAGTGAGCTCCCGAACCTGGCGGACCACCGACAGGTGGCGCTCCGCCGCCTCGGCCTGACGTTTCAAGGGCCTCATCTGGCGGGTGATCTCACCGAGCACGTCGCTCAGGCGCAAGACGTCCTCGTCGGTGCGTTCCAGGCGTCGGAGGGCTCGCTCCTTGCGCAATTTGTGCTTGAGGATTCCGGCGGCCTCCTCGATGATCGCCCGGTGTTCGTCGGGGCCGGCGTTGAGGACCGAGTCGACCTGGCCCTGGTTCACGATGATGTGCTGGTGTCGGCCTACCCCGGAATCGGCCAGCAGTTCCTGGACGTCGAGAAGCCTGCAGTCGACCCCGTTGATCTCATAGTCAGAGGATCCGTCCCGGTAGAGGCGCCTCGTCACCGAGACCTCATCGAGGTCGAGAGGGAGCATCCGGGAGGCGTTGTCGAAGACGACGGTCACCTCGCTCCGATTGAGGGCCGGCCTGGTGGCGGTCCCGGCGAAGATGACGTCCTCCATCTTCTGGGTTCGGAGCGACTTGGGGGCCTGTGTGCCCATCACCCAGTGAATGGCATCGACCAGGTTCGACTTGCCCGACCCGTTGGGCCCGACGACCACTGAAACCCCGGGCCGGAACTCCAGCCGGGTTCGGTCAGCGAACGACTTGAAGCCGACGACCTTGAGCGTCTTGAGATACATAGTTACAGCATTGTGATTCGGGAGTTCTGAGGTTAACCGCTGGTGGTGGCGGGTTGTGCGTTATGCGTGGTGCGTGGTGCGTGGTGCGTTGGTGCGGCCGAAACCAAAGCATCAGCGAGAGGGCCGGTCCCCGCTCGTGAGTCCAAATTTGGCCCACCACGATCACCCGCAGCCAAATCTGGCGGAGCACGAACACCCCTCCTCCGCCCGGCGCCAGATTTGGAGATGACTGTTCGCCAGGCGCCAGATTTACGGGTGGCTGTTCGCCGAGCGCCAAATTTGCAGTCGGCCCGAGGTGTGGCGCTTCTCTCCTTCGGTGTCTCCAAAACGCACGACGGTGAACCCACGACGCACCACGCACAACTCTTCACTGCCTGATGAAGAAGTCGTGGAGTTGAGGGTCGGGTGGGACCACGTCGGACTCGACTCCGGACACTCCGTCGCCGGTCGGGCCCAGCCAGAGCCAGTCGACCAGACGATTGACCGCGTCGTCATCACCCTGGGCAAACAACTCGACGGTCCCTTCCCGGGTGTTTCGCACCCAGCCATGGAGGCCGAGGGCCCGAGCCGCCACTCTGGTCGCCTGGCGATATCCGACTCCCTGCACGCGTCCCCGCACCACTGCCTTGACCGCCTTCATCTCTGTCGCTCCCTCATGCCTGGCATCGGGGACAGAAGAATGAGGAGCGCCCACCGACAACGACTCGCTCGATGGGGGTGCCGCACCGGCGGCAGGGCTGCCCTTCCCGGCCATACACCCGCAGGCGATCGAGATACTCCCCGGCGCGGCCATCGGGGAGCAGATATGCCAGGTCGTCGAGTGAAGTCCCGCCGGCGGCGATCCCCGCTGCCAGCAAGGGATGGATCGACCCGCGCAGCTTCGTCAACTCAAGGGGAGTCAAAGACCCCCCGGCCCGGGTCGGTCGCACCCGGGCCCGGTGAAGAACCTCGTCGGCATAGATATTCCCCAGCCCGGCGATGATTCGTTGATCCAACAGGAGCGACTTGATCGGCGCCGTGCGGCCCTTCAGAGCCGCCGCCAGCTGTGGAGTGCGGGGCAAATCGGAGTACGCGTCCCTCCCGAGGTCGAGGTGAGCGGCGATTTCATCCGGCGTGTAGACCGCCACGAATCCGAAGGTGCGCGGGTCGACCAGACGAACCTCGACCCCATCATCGGTACGGGCAATGAAATGGGTGTGGATCGCCTCCTCGTCCCCGGGACTCGCTATCACCACCCGGCCGGACATTCCCAGATGCGTCACCCAGACCATCTCGCTGTCGAGACGACCCAGCAGGAACTTTCCGTGCCGGTCGAGGCGCTCGACCACCCTGCCCCGAAGCCGATCGATCACGTCGGCGGGGTTGGCATTGCGGCGGCCGGTGCGGGGATGACGAACCTCGACGTCGACCAGCCGGCGACCCTCCACCACAGGGGCCAGGTAACGGCGCACAGTCTCGACTTCGGGAAGTTCGGGCATCGGCCCCAACCCTAAAGCCGTTCAGATCTGGGGAGTCGCTCCCAGGCTGCGGTAGACGGCGTCACGGAGGGCGATCTCGCGGGGGTCGTCGTAAAGGCGGAATCCGGTTCGATTCATGACGTAGGCGAACCCGAGTCCGAGATCAGGGTCGGCGAACCCGAAGGAACCCCCTCCGCCGGGTGTGCCGAATGCAAGCCCGCGGTCCGTCCCGAACCTGAAACGGGGGAAGGGCTTCACGTACCCCAGTGAGAACAACGACTCGATTCGGAGAACGACGTCCACCAGTCCCCCGCTCGGCGGAGTGGCAGCATCCTTGAGGGCATCGAGTGTCTGGCTGTTGAGACCTAGCCGCTCGCCGCCTGTGGCGAATTCCCCATATGCGGCTGCAACAGCACGCGCTTGGCCGATTCCGTTGGCAGCGGGGATCTCGATCGAGAGAACATCGCGCCGGTTGTAGTTGTCGAGCAAGCCAAGAACACGCGGGTTGCCAAACGTCTTGTAAGTGATGGAGCGCGGATTGAGAAACCCGGTCACGAACTTGGCCGGAAACTCGTTGAGGTGCAGGAGCATCTCCGGCGGCTTGTAGGCGTGGAACACAGCCCGGCGATCGTCGGCGACGTCGGCAGGAAGTCCGATGTAGAACTCGATGCCGAGAGGAGCGGCGATTTCGTCTGCGAAGAACCGTCCGAGGGTGCGCTTGTGGGGGTCGACCCGGCGAATCAGCTCACCCTCGTACCACCCGAGGCTGATGCCGTGATACCCCTGGCGGGTGCCGGGCGGCCACGCCGGTGCCTGGGCAGCCAGCACTTCCGCCATCCGATCGAGGTCGGCCAGGTCGTCCAAATCCAGCGGCGTTGCGATCGCACACAGGCCGGCTTGATGAGAGAGGAGCTGGCGAACCGTCACCTGCTCTTTGCCCGCTGCGGCGAATTCGGGCCAATAGGAGGCCACCCTGGCGTCGAAGTCGATGAGTCCCCGGGAGTGGGCGACGGCGATGGCCATGGCCGCCATTCCTTTCGTGGTCGAGGCGACCGGGACAATCGTGTTCTCCTCCCACGGAGCCTCCGTGACATCGTTGCGATAGCCGCCCCACAGGTCGACGACTTTTTCGCCGTCCTGGTAGACGGCACAGGCGGCGCCGATCTCGTGCCGATCGGTGAAGTTGGCGCGGAAGACATCGGCCACACGCCCGAATCCCTCTTCAACGTCGCCCTTGATCAAGCCCTCCGGGACCGCCACCTTGAGAACCACATCGACCCCGATCTACGTCGTCCATTTTTCCGGTGTACTGGGAGCCGCGTCATGTGCTCGGCTTCGGTACAACGTACAACGTACGAAGTTCGGATCGGGCCGATCGGCGCTGAAACCTGCCTTCGAGCTTTCTAGATAGGGAACGTCGTGGCTTCTTCGATCTTGACCGCCACGCGCTCACCGGGCCTGAGGTCGGGACCAGGGCCGAGCCTCGACCGGATGCGGCTGCCGTCGGCCAAAACGATCGTTACGAGTTGGTCGTGACCGAAATACTCACGGCTGGCCACGACGGCTTCACCATCGGGTTGGGCGGTCACCAGCACTCGCTCGGGCCGGAACATGACGAGCACATTCCCGTCGTGTTCGGTGGCGAATGTACCGATTGCGGTTTCCACCTGCCCGTGACTCGCCGTGGCGGACACGAAGTCCGCATCTCCGAGGAATCCCGCCACCCAGGGGTCGGAGGGGACCCGGTAGAGATCGGGAGGGGTGGCTACCTGAACGACCCGCCCTTCCCTCATCACCGCGACGAGATCGGACAGCGAGAGCGCCTCCTCCTGGTCATGAGTCACGAAGAGTGCGGTGGCCCGGGCCTCCGCCAGGATCGCCTTGAGCTCGCGGCGGACCCTCTGTCGTAGAGAGGCGTCGAGATTGGAGAAGGGTTCGTCCAGCAGGATCACGGCGGGGCGCGGGGCCAGGGCGCGGGCCAGCGCCACTCGCTGTTGTTGGCCGCCCGACAATTCGTGGGGCAGACGCTTCTCGGTCCCGCTCAGGCCCACCAGTTCGAGGACCTCGGCCACCCTCGTCAGATCTTTCCGAAGCCGCCCCCCTTTTCCGAGGCCGTAGCTCACGTTGGAGGCGACGCTCATGTGCGGGAAGAGCGCGTAGTCCTGGAACACCATTCCGACCCTGCGTCTTTCCGGGGCGACATGGAGCCCGGGTCCGGCCACCGCCGAACCCCCGACCGAAACCGTGCCGGCGTCGGGCCGTTCGAAGCCGGCGATCACCCGAAGGGCCGTGGTCTTGCCGCAGCCGGAGGGGCCGAGGAGAGTGAGTGTCTGCCCTTCCTCGACGGCGATGTCGAATCCGGCCAGTGCCGCCACCCCACCGAATGTCTTGGAGAGTCCGGTCGCCTCTATCGCAAGTTCAGTCATGGAGGTCACGCGTGATCAGCAGGTGAAGCGGCACCGCCGAGACTGCGATGAGCACCAGGGCGGCGAACGAGGCTCTCGTGTAGAAGCCCTCCGAAGTTGTCGACCAGATCCTTATCGCCAGGGTTTCGAACCCGGTCGGCCGCAGGAGGAGGGTGGCCGGGAGCTCTTTCATCGTCGTGAGGAACACCAGCCCGGCCCCGGCCAGCAATCCTTTCATGATCAGAGGCATCGTCACCCTGAGTGCAGTGGCCAGTGGCGGCCGGCCCAGCGACCTGCTCGCCTCTTCGAGGCTCGGTGAAACCTTGCGGAGTGCCACCTGGGCGGGTCCGAGTGCCTGCGGAAGGAACATCATCAGATAAGCAAACAACAGCAATGGCAAGGATTGGTAGAGGGGCAACAGGAGGCTAACCCCGGTCAGAAGCACCGCCAGCCCGACGGTGATGTGTGGCAACGCTGACACGGTCCAGGCCACCGTCTCGGCCGCCTGACCCACCCGGCTTCGATACCTGACTGTGAGAACCGCCAGCGGCAAGGCCACCAGGACGATCAATACGGCCGATAGGGCGGAAACGGTCAGCGAGCGTCCCAGCTCACCCCACACGGCTACGGTCTCCCGCCCGGCGAGGGTGCCCCGCATCCACCATCGAACGAGGATCGCCACGGGGAGGGCCAAGGAGAAGAGGCAGACGGTCCCGAGATATAGGTGGGCGCCAAGTTCCGCTCCGCGGCCGAGGACCAGCGGGGAATGGGGCCGCACGGTGCGGCCTCCGGCGACGTCCGTGCGCCGGCGCGTCTTCCTCTCCCCCCACAGCACGGAGAGGGCCACCACCATGAGGATCGCAGCGAGAACCGTCGCCGGTCTGCGGTCCAGTCGCCCTGCGTACTGAAGGAAAATCGCTCTCGTGAAGGTGTCGTAGCGAAGGAGTGACACCGCCCCGAAGTCGGCCATGGTGTAGAGCGCGACCAGCAGACCGGCGTTGCGAAGGCCCGGTGCGATCTGCGGCAGGGTCACGGTTCGGAACCGACGGCGTCTCCCTGCGCCCAGCCCGCGAGCGATCTCGTCCAGGGCAGGATCGAGCGCGCGAAGGGCCGGGACCAGCGTCAGGTGCACGTAGGGGTAGGTGAAGAGGATCAGGGCCAGCGCCGCCGCCCAGAACCCTCGCGGGATCGGGATCGGGCCCAGCCCGAGCGGGGCGATCAGCTCGGACAACATCCCTTCGCGTCCGGTAGCGCCCAGGAGCGCCAGGGCCCCGACATAAGACGGGATTACGAGCGGCAGGGCTGCGAGTGTCGACCACAGCCGCCGGCCGGCCAGGTCGGTCCGGGCGGTGAGCCAGGCGGTGCCGAGGCCGAGGACCGTGGAACCTGCCACCACGGTCACCACCAGGAGAACCGTGTTGAACCCGAGCTCGACCAGGCGGCCCGCCGGGAGGACGCCCGCCCAGGGCCCTCCGAAGGCCGCTTTCCAAAGCAAGTAGGCCAGTGGGAACACGAGCGGCAGGACCATGAGGGTGGTGAACGCCACCAGCCCCGCCGGGGCCCGATGCTTTCGCTCGGGGACCAGCAGGGAAGAAGAGGGCGCCGGCGCGGTGGCGGTCGTCACACAAGTCCTGCCTCGGTGATCATGTCGGTGGCGCGGTCGAGAACGTCGGCCATGTCGGTCGCCGGGAGCGACGGGCTGACCAGGGAATCCAACGGAGGGGCTCCGGCCGGAGCCGGAACGCCCGATCCCACCGGATACTCGAAGTTGGTGGCGGCGAAATATTCCTGGGACTCGGTCGACAGGAGGAAGGAGATCAGTTGCTCCGCTCCCAGCGGGTTCGGGGCGGTGGCGAGCATCGCGATTCCCGAGGGCATTATCAACGAACCGGCGTCGGGCTCACTGAAGAAGTGGTTCCGGGCAGTGGTCCCGCCCTGCTCGGCCCCGAGTTGGAGCAGGTAGTAGTGGTTGATGAGGCCTACATCGACGTCACCGGCATCAACGGCGGCCGCGATCGGAGCGTTTCCGTCATAGGTGATGGGATCGTTGGCAGCCAGCCCTTCGAGCCATTCGAGCGTGGCTTCTTCCCCCTCGGTCAAGATCATCGCGGAGACAAAAGCGATGAAAGATCCATTGGTAGGAGCGATCCCGATCCTCCCCGCCCACTCGGGATCGACGAGGTCTCTGTAGCTGGTCGGCAGGTCGTCTTCGGGCACCAACCCGGGGTTGAAGGCGAGGACCCGGCTCCGCACCGTGATCCCGACCCAGAGGCCATCGGGATCCCGGAAGTCTGTCGAAACCATCGAGAGGATCGACTCGGGGAGCGGAACCATGAGGTCGGCGACCGAGCCCAGCGAGGCCGGATCCTGGGCGTAGAAGAGATCGGCCGGCGAATTGACACCTTCGGTGAGAAGGGTCGCTGCCATCTCCGGGGAGCTGCCGTAACGCACTTCGACATCTATCCCCGAAGCTTGCTCGAAACGATCGATGAGCGGGGCCACCAACTCCTCGGTGCGTCCTGAATAGAGAATCACGGCGCCATCGACCGCCACTGACGAGGCTGTGGTGACAGCCGTCGTAGTCGCGGTCGAAGAAGCGCAGGCGGCGACGATGGGAATTGTGAGAAGGGATGCGATGACCCGCGTCGAGTGCTTCATTTTCTCCACCGTATTTGCACTACCAGGATAGTGCAAATCACCTTACGACCGTCGTTAGGGCACCCTAATTACGGGATCGCCCGACGACGATCGCCGTCGGTAACCTGTCGAAATGGATCCCAGCTCATACACGGCGACGCTGCGCGAATACGTTGCGGCCGTATACGAGCTCGGGGAGGAGGGCCTGCCGGTGATCCAGGCCCGGATGGCGGAATGGCTGGGAGTGAGCAGACCGTCGGTGTCGGAGATGATCAAGCGGATGGAAGCCGACGGCCTCGTTACCTCCGATGGGGAGATCAAACTCACCGGCAAGGGCCGCCACCTGGCCGAAGTCGTCGTCCGCAGGCATCGGCTGGCCGAGCGATTCCTTTCACAGGAGCTGGGTCTGCCCTGGGTGAAGGTCCATGCCGAAGCCGAGGTGTGGGAGCACATCATTTCCGACGACGTCGAGGAGGCGATGCTCGCCAAACTGGGCAAGCCCACCACCTGTCCGCACGGCAATCCCATCCCGGGCGCCGGATATCGCCAGCCCAACCTCACCCGGATGGCTGAGCTCGGCCCGTACTCGTTGGTCCTCCATCGGATCTCGGAGGAGCTCGAGCTCGACTCCGAGATCATGGGTTTTCTCGACGACGCCGGTTTGAGACCGGGCGCCGAAGTCGAGCTCATCGCCAAGACGCCGGACGGCACCCTCACAGTGAAAGTGAACCGGGCCGATCAGGTGGGGATCGGACCGTTCATCGCCGAACGTCTCTTTCTCGCCCCGACTCCGGTCTGACCGTCGCCCCGGCAAGTTTGGGCTCAGCCGGCCAGCATTTCCTTGAGCGCGACCCGTGCCGCCTCTTGCTCGGCTTCGCGTTTGGAGGCCCCGCGTCCCTCGCCACGAATCGTGCCGTCGACCATCACCGCCGCGGTGAACTGCTTGGCGTGATCGGGGCCGAAGCCGGCCACCTCATAGCGAGGCGTGAAGCCGAGCGCTGCCAGAACCTCCTGAAGGCGCGTCTTGTAGTCGGCGTCCCCCGGCCGCTGCGCTCTCATGCGAACGCGGTCAGCCCAATGGGTCATCACCACCGACGCGGCGTGGTCGTAGCCCGCATCGAGATAGACCGCCGCGATCAATGCTTCCATCGCGTCGGCCAATATCGACGGCTTGTGGCGGCCGCCGGTGATGTCCTCACCGCGCCCGAGGCGTATATAGGCGGGAAGCCCGATCACGTGGGCGACCTCGGCCAGTTCCTCCCGGCTCACGACCGCAGCCCTGACCTTGGCCATCTGACCTTCCGGCATGTGGCCGAACTCGTTGAAAAGAAACGTGGTCACGGCCAGCCCGAGGACTGCGTCGCCCAGGAATTCGAAACGCTCGTTGTGGGCCACTCCGGGATGCTCGGCGTGGTACGAACGGTGGATGAGTGACCAGGCCAGGATTTCGGGATCCCGGAACCGGTGACCGAGGGCCTCCTCCAGCGGGCCCAGCGATTGGGCCTCGAGATCGACTTCTCCCGCGCCCATCACCCCTCCCTCATCGCCGACATCACGTCTGGGCCAGGCGAGCCGTCATTTTGCCGACTAGATCTCGCTCGACCCCGTCCCTCGCCTGACGCAGGGCGTTGGCCACGGCGATCCGGGAGGACGAGCCGTGGGCGATGACGACTACGCCATCGACCCCCAGGAGGTGGGCCCCGCCGGTGTGCTCGTAGTCGAGAGTGCGGCGAATCGGGGCGATCAACTCGACAGCCTGCGCCCGTACCGACTCCTCCAGTGGCCCGAAGGCGTCGAGCACCATGGCGATGACCATCGCTGCCACGCCCTCGATGGTCTTGAGGGTGATGTTGCCCACAAACCCGTCGGTCACGAAAACGTCGGCCCGGTCTGCCCCGATGTCGCGTCCTTCGACGTTGCCGATGAAGTTCACCGGCGCCGTGGCAAGCAGGCGGTGTACCTCCTTTTCGACGGCCCTTCCCTTTCCCGGTTCCTCACCATTGTTGAGGAGCCCGATCCGCGGCGCCAGCATGCCGAAGAACACCTCCGCGGCCACCGACCCCATGACCGCGAATTGGATGAGGTGCTCGGCTTTGACGTCGAGATTCGCCCCCGAATCGAGGATCAGGGTGGAAGTCCCGGGAGTGGGAATGATCGAGGCAATGGTCGGCCGCAGTACGCCGGGGGCCCGGCCGATCAAGATGGCGGCTGCCGCCATGGCGGCGCCCGTCGACCCCGCCGACACGAAAGCGCCGGCGGAGCCGTCTCTGACCAGACGGGCGGCGACGCTTATCGATGATTCGGGCTTCTCGCGGAGCGCCCGGGCCGGGTCGGCGCCCATGTCGATCGACTCCGGTGCATGAACGATCGGCAGGGAGGCCGACAGGGCGGCAAGCTCCCTCTTCAAAGTCTCTTCGTCCCCGACCAGCATCACATCCACGCCGTGGGCCGCAGCGAGCACCGCACCCGCCACGGTCTCGGCCGGGGCTCGATCGCCGCCCATGGCGTCGAGGGCGATCGGGATCATTCGGTCTCGAGGACCTCACGGCCGCGGTAGGTCCCGCACTGGGGACAGGCCCGGTGGGGCAGCTTTTGGGCCCGGCACTGCGGACAGACCGAGATCGACGGCTTGGTGAGCTTCCAGGCCGAACGCCGGTGATGGGTTCGCATGCGCGAGCTTTTCTTCTTGGGCACCGCCATGGTGCGCTCCTTCAGGTTTCGGATCCGAACAGTTGCTTCAGCGCGGCAAATGGCGAGCTCGACTGGTCGCCGTGGCCCGCGCAGGGAGACACATTCAAGTCGGCTCCGCACGTTGGGCAAAGTCCTAGGCAATCGGGCTTGCAGAGCGGATCCGCCGGCAGGGACAGGGATACCTCGTCATGGACCAGGGGTCCGAGGTCGATGAAGCCCTCATGGCTGACCCGCAGGAGATCCTCGTCGGCCAGTTTCGTACCCGAACTCGCGAACAGTTCAGTGAATTCGATCTCGATCGGACCGTCCCATTCCATCAGGCACCGGGCGCAGACGTGATGGGCGATCGTGCTGGCGCTTCCCCGGGCGATGATGCCTTCCGGGATCGAATCGAGCTGAGCTATGACCTCCGCCACATCGTCGACGACGGTCTCGCCAACCTTGAGCAGGAGGGGCAGTTCCCCGCCCACCGGCCGCGAAAGCCCGGGCTGGCCGAGGAGATCGGTCACCTGATATCGGAGCACGGTGCCATTTTCGTTCGCCATGGGGTTAATGATGATGGGATTAGCAACTATGGGGATCGGAACTCTGACTAGATCGGAACTTCTGGGCTCTTCGGTCGGGCCCGGTGAAATTCGTCGCGGGCGTAATGGACCCGGCCCAACAACTCGGTGAGAAGGGTCTCGACCCGGGACAGGTGACCGTCGATTTCATCCTCGGCTTCGAGCCGCATCTTCCGTGACTCCCCCTCTGCCCGGCGCACCAGGATGTTTGCCTCCTCGACGGCTTCAGCAACGATATGGCTCTCGGCGACCATTCGCCGCGAGTCGGACTGTGCCCTCTCGGTGATTTCCCGGGCGCGCTCATTCGTCCGGGCTATGAACGCCTCGCGCTCGCGCACCATCCATCGGGCGGCGCGGAGCTCGTCGGGGAGGGCTCCTTGCAATCTCTGCAGCTGTTCGACCACGTAGTCGCGATCCAGAAGCACGTTGCCTGAGAGGGGCACCGACTTGGCTTCTTGCACCTCGGCGATCAATGCCTCGATCAGTTCGAATACGTCGGTGTTCCCGGGATCGGGCGAGCCCTGTTCGTCACTCATCTTTGCCCACCTTGCTTCGAAGGGCCCTGGCAACGTTGTCCGGTACCAGCGTATCGACATCACCCCCGAGACGGGCTACTTCCCGAACCAGTGACGACGAGAGATAACTCCACTGCGGGTTGGTGGGTAGGAAGAGGGTCTCCATCCCCGCCAGGGTGTAGTTCATCTGCGCCATTTGCAGCTCGTAATCGAAGTCGCTGATCGCCCGCAGGCCTTTCACCACGACATCGACGTTCTTGAACCGGGCGAAGTCGACCAGCAGCCCTTCAAATGCCTCGACCTCGGCACGCCCGGCGACCATCTCGTCGAGCAGCGCGACTCTTTCCTCGGCCGCAAAGAAGGGTGTCTTCGACGGGTTGTGGACTACTCCGACCACCACCCGGTCGAATACGTCGATGGCCCGGTTGATCACGTCGAGGTGTCCGTTGGTCGGCGGGTCGAAGCTGCCAGGGCAGAGAACGGCGGTCAGAAGGGCTCCTTCGTGCTTTGGCCCATTGTGCCGCGTCCAGTCCGGAGGGGGTTGATTTCACAATGTTCTCTGACCCGGCCTGGTGATCGGTCGAGTTGCGAAGTCCGACGTCGCCCGATTTTGGTCCGGACCGCCGCCGTCCCAACATTGGGTGAATGAGCGCCCTGCTTCTCAGCTTCGGAGTCATTTTCGTCGCTGAGCTGGGCGACAAGAGCCAGTTGATGGCATTGGCCTTCGCCGCCCGTTACAAGGCGACCCATGTCCTGATCGGCATCACCGCTGCCAGCGCCCTGCTCTTCGGCGCCTCCGTCCTGATCGGGCGGCTGGTAGCCGTGAGCCTGCCGACCAGGGCCTTGAACATCGCCGCCGGGATCGTGTTCCTGGGGTTCGCGGCCTGGACCCTCCGCGGGGTGTTGACCGGGGCCGAAGAGGAACCAGCGGAGCGCCCGCCGTCTCGCTTCCCGATGGTCACGGTCGGTCTCGCCATCTTCCTGGCGGAACTCGGGGACAAGACGATGCTGGCCACGGTCACTCTGGCCACGACCGAAGAGTGGCTTGGAACCTGGGTGGGATCGACGCTCGGCATGGTCGCCGCCGACGCCATAGCGATCGTCGTCGGAAAGCAACTGGGAACAAGGCTTCCCGAACGGGCCATCAAGATCGGGGCATCACTCCTGTTCGTCGCCTTCGGGATCCTGCTCCTCGCCGAAGGGATCCGAGGGTGACTTTTCGAATCGATAGATCACGCCATCGCCGTAGCGTCGGGTGGTGAGAAGGCGCCAGCCAGATGCGGCAGGGGCCGGATCCGTCCGGCGCCGATGCACGATCAACTCGGCCTCGTCGTCGGCGATGCGATCGGCAGCCTTCAGCTGTTCAGCCAGCACGGCTGCGTCCAGGGCCCAGGGCGGGTCGAAGAAGATCAGGTCGAAAACACCGGTCGCGGTTCGCAGAAAGTCACCAACGTCCTGGCCGACGACGGTGACGTTCTCGAACCCGAGATTGGCCAGGTTTTGACGAAGTGCTCCCAGCGCCTCGCGGCTCTTCTCCACGAAGACCACCCGCCCGGCTCCTCGCGACATCGCCTCGATGCCGATGCTGCCCGAACCCGCATAGAGATCGAGCACGGCGGCCCCTTCGACCAAACCGGCCAGGGCGGAGAAAACGCCTTCCCGCGCTCGATCGGTCAGAGGACGGGTCTCACGCGTGTCGGGACCGAGCAACCGCCGCCCTTTGGCACTCCCTGCGATGACCCTCACGAGACCTGAGGTTAAAGGTCGTGGAAACCATGTTCTCGACCTCATATTTTCGAACTAGACTCACCCCCGTGATCATGTTCACCGCAGTCGCCAACACCTGTCTCTGTTCGTGTTGTGCTGCCCGGGTGCGGCCCGGTGAGGTGACCACTTAGACCAGAGACGGCGTCACTTTCCTACCCGCATCCCCTCGGATGCGGGTTTTCTCATTTCTGGAGCAGATCAATGACGACATTTCTCGAACGAACACAACCAGCGAGCCGGCTCGGCACCGACCGCCGGGTCCGCCGGTACGACGACATCCGTCAGCTGCTGCCCGACG
>DATEEG010000054.1:0-12516 GCA_035281305.1 Acidimicrobiia bacterium
ACAACTCAAGGAGATGTTCGACCAGGGCATACCGCTCGAGCGTGACCGCCTTGCCGCCCTGCTCCGTGAGGCACTGGCTTCGGCCGGGAACGAGTCCGAACCTGAACTACCGGCAGTCGACGAGGGGCGTCGACTCGCGACCGCCGTCAACTGAGAAGCGGGCACCGCGGGACCGCTGCCCACGCGACGGGCCCGGAGATCTCGCGTTCTTCCAACTCCTCGTTCTTTGTGCCTCGCATCGCCAGGATTCGGCCCGGTCCTTGGCGAGAAACTCCATCAGGAAGGTGTTCATGATGAGCGGCGATGCCAGTCGGATCCGTCGCGGCTATCGGCGCCGGCCAGGGCCCCGCTCAGACCGACCAGGATCAGCAGCGAGAGTGCGATTATCAGTTCCACGTTGTGACCTTTCCTGCGGGCTTTCAAGTAGTTCTACAACCCGACATCCTTAACGTCTAGCGAATAATACTTACTCGACACTTCATGTATACTTCACGATCATGCTTGACCTGAAACGACTCCGCTTTCTGAGAGAGGTTGCCGAACGCGGCACCATCACGGCTGCCGCCGAAGCCCTGGCGTACACGCCGTCAGCCGTTTCGCAGCAGCTCTCCATCCTCGAAGAGGAAATCGGTACTCCCCTGCTCGAGCGGCAGGGTCGCAATGTGGCTCTGACTCAGGCGGGCCGGGTCCTGGTGGATCACGCTCCCGCTGTCTTCGATGCGGTCGAACGGGCCACGACCGCGGTCTCCGAGGCCACGGGCGACGTTGCGGGCAAGGTCATGGTCGGCGCTCTCCCGAGTGTGATGGCGGCCCTGATACCCGACACTTTCCAGAGTCTGGCCGCAGAGCACCCGGGGGTCGTGTTGCACCTGGTCGAGTTGGGTCACGATGATGCGGCCCGGGAACTGCGCCTTGGCGCCCTCGATGTTGCGGTCGATCAGCGTTACAAACACGTACCCCATAGCCGGCATCAGGGCCTGACCAAACGCAAGATCCTCGACGAGCCGCTCTACCTGGCGGTGCCCGCCAATTCGAATATCCGCAAACTTGCCGACGCCGGCGGACATCGCTGGGTGGCGGCTCCGCTCGAAACCAGTGAGTGCGGGAGGGCGGTGCGGGCCATTTGCCGATCGGCCGGATTCGAGCCACGGGTGCAATATGAGATCGACGACTTCGAAGTCACCCTGCAACTGGTGGCCTCGGTGGACGCTTGCGCCATCCTTCCGGCTCTGGCTCTGACCCGGGTCCCGGCCCAGGTTCGCCTGCTCCCGCTGTCGGGCCCGACCCGGCAGGTGATCGCCGTGACCCGTCCGGCCGCCCAGGACCGCCTGGCCGTGGTCGCCTTCCTGGACCACCTGGAACGGGCCGCCGGCAAACGGTCGCTCCAACTCCCGGCGGCATGAGCGATCGCCAGCGCCTGGTCGGCACCTACCTGCTGGGGTTCGAGGCACTGCGAGTGTCCGTTGTCGACGGAAAACTCCTCATCCGCCTGGAAGGGGTACCGGAGGAATTGGCCGCCGGTCTGATCGGTTCCGATGACTCCTACGTCGTGGTGGGCAGCCAGATGGATGGAGCCACGGTCGATTTCCACGCCGGCAACCCCGCCCCGGGTGGTCGATTGGGCGGAGTGATCGAATTCGTAAGGGCCGACGATGCGACCTGGAGCACGTCCGGCCGGGGTTTGCGACTCGCCGAGCCGGAATGGGAAGCGGGCGAGGTGGACGTTTACCGAGAATTGGCCGACGGCATCACCGAGAGTCGCGACGGCCGCACCCTCGAGTGGCACCACCCCTGGCCGAAATGGCGCTTCGTCGAATGGCTCTCGAGGCAGGGCCTGTTCATCTTCCACGGATCACCGATGGCAGACCTCGATTCGTTTCTCCCCCGGCGGAATTCGGTCGAGATCATGGACCAGGGCGGTACCGGGAATCGGGCCGCCGTCTATGGGACCCCCTTCGGGCTCTGGGCGATGTGGTTCGCCGTCATCGATCGCTCCAAGCTGAAAGGCACGATCCGCAACGGAGTAATGACCTGGCCGGATAGGTCGAGCCGTCCCGTCGATCTCTATCGCTTCACAGTCCACAAGGACTTCGTGGGCGGCGACATCTGGCGTACCGGGACCCTGTACATCCTCTCACGAGCCGACTTCGAACCGATTCCGTTCTATCCCGGCGGGCCTGTCTCCAATGAGTGGGCGTCGACCTCCGAACTGAAACCGTTGGCCCGCCTCACCATCGATCCCGCCGACTTCCCGTTTCTCGACGACGTGGGCAGCCATGACGATGACGAGTTGATCGCAGCCGAGGAGATCAGCGACATCGTGATGGGCAAAGTCGTCGGAGCCCGAACCGCGCCCGGCGCGATCCTGGTGTCATTGAAGTGGGACGACGAAATCGCGGCCATCTGGGACGAGTACATGAATACCCACCGACGATTCAATCCCGACGTGGAGCGCACCCTGACCCTCGAACCCGACGGCAGAGCGACCATGGAAGTGCGCGGTCCCGAGGGATACCTTCAGGTGTACGAGGCATCCTTGCTCCGAGCCGGCATCAACCTGGAACGTTGATGTCCGATGTCCTCTTGATCCACGGAGCCTGTCACGGCGCCTGGTGCTGGGACCACGTGTCTTCTTACCTGTCCGAGTCGGGTCACAGGCCGATCGCAGTCGACCTTCCCTGCGACCAGCGCAGCTCAGGATTGACCGATTACGCCGACGCGGCAACGGCTGCTTTGCCGTCGTCGTCTGCCGACTTGATCGTCGTTGGCCACTCGCTTGGTGCTTTGACCGCGGCAGCCGTGGCCGCGCGAGTCAAGACGCGGCGCTTGGTATTCGTGGCCGGAATCATCGGGGCGCCGGGCCGGAGCCTCGCCGACCTCGCCACGATCGACGCGGAACGTGACCAGGATCTCGGGAAAGGTGCCCTCGAATTCAATGACGCACGCCTCTTTCGATTCAGCCGGACCGGGGCGATGAGAGTGCTCTTCCACGATTGCGACCCCGACGCCGCCGACGCCGCCGTCCGCAAGCTCCGCTTTCAGAAAAGCATGTGGGAGGAGGTGGCCGACTTCCAGGATTGGAAGGCAGAAGAGATCGTATCGGTCGTATGCACCGACGATCGAGTGGTCAATCCTTCCTGGGGACGGAAAGTCTCAAGAGAACGCCTCGGGGTGGAAGCAATCGAGCTGGCCGGCGGCCACTCGCCCTGGCTGTCGCAACCGGCCGGGCTGGCCAGAATGCTGGTCGGATGAGAAACGAACCATTCCCGACCAAGCGGCTCCCGGAGATGAAAGGCACCTGGCATGTGCTTCAGGTCGGTTCGGGCAGCCCGGGAGTTCGATCCTCCGTCAGTCTGATCGTCGATCACGACCAGCTGATCGTCGTCGATCCTGGCATGGCACCGTCACAATCCGCCATCTCCGGCCCGCTGGTTGAACTCGGGTTCGAACCGGGCCAGATCACCGACGTAGTCATCAGCCACCACCATCCCGACCACACCGTCAATGTGGGCATGTTCGCCCACGCCCGGGTCCACGATCACTGGGCGGTTTACCACTACGACAAATGGGACAGCCGGCCGGCTGAGGGCTTTTTCGTTTCTCCCTCAGTGCTCCTCTGGGAAACCCCCGGCCACACTCCTCAGGACATCACCACTTTGGTCGGCACGGATCAGGGTTTGGTCGCCTTCACCCATCTCTGGTTTCGCAGCACCGGACCGGCAGATGATCCGTACTGCACCGATCCGGCCGGGATCCATTCAGGCCGGGCGCGGGTGTTGGAGGTGGCCGCCTTCATCGTCCCCGGCCACGGGGCCGCCTTCATTCCGGACCTGAAAACGCCGCGCTGACCCGCGGGTCCCGTCAGACCTGCGAGGGGGCACTCGAAGACTCTATATTCCGACAATGGAGAATCGAGAGTCCGGGCCCGATCTCCTGTCCCTCGTGCGCGCAGCCGGATTCCCTGTCGCTGTCGACACTGCCGCGGCAGCCCTGCAGAGCACCCCCGAGGAGATCATCGCGGTCGGAAGCCGTCTCGTCGCGGAGGGCAGCCTTACCGAATCTGCCGGCGGCTATAGCTATGCGGGCGAGCAGAGTCCCGCCTTGAGTCCTGCAGTCGCCGCCTACATGGCGGGACATCTGGCCGATGCGATGATTTCCGACGGAGGTGACCGCGGGAACATCGGACGACTCCTCGCCGCCGCCGGCCGCTTTTCCGGAGCCTGGCAAATGCTGGCCGAAGTTGCCACCGATCCCGCCGCGAGATTCGCCGACGCGGAGCGTCTTGAGCTTCTCCAACTTGGTCTTCACGCCCTGACCCAGGCCAAGCTCGATGGCGGCGAATTGGAGGGCCGCGTTCGCCTCCACCTTGCCCGTCTCTACAGAGCCAGGGGTGAGTCGCACTCGGCCCAGGCCTCGATCGAGGCCGCACTGAAGAAGCTGCGAGGCGAAGAGCTCGTGGATGCGCTCGGGTTCGCGGCCTCCGTGGCCGACGACCTCCAGCATCCCCAGGAAGCGGAGCGGTGGGTGGCCCTGGCCGAACTCGCGGCGGTTGGCGAGAACTCGCTCGCCAAGCTCGGCTCTCTTCTCACTTTCCACGGGCGGGAACTAAGCCGTCTCGGCTTCGCGAGCGAAGCCGAGTCCGCCCTGGCTAAGGGGAACTCGCTCCTCATGACCCATGGCACCAAGCCGCAACGGTTCTATGGCCGACTGAACCAGGCGTGGGTCGATCTCGATCAGGGGCAGATGCGGGCCGCCGAAGCCGGGTTCGCTCATCTCCGCGAGGAAGCCCAGTCGCTGGAAGGGCAAGCTTCCCAGGCCGACAAGGAGGCGTACTGGGCCCGGGCGCTGTTCGGAATCGGCCGACCGGACCTGGCTCTGTCGGCAATCGAACGGGCCCACGAGATGGCCGACTCGGCCGGGGCGATCGCGCCGAAGTTCATCGCCCACATCGCCCGGGCCGAAGGCGGGCTGCTCTTCGAAAATTGGGAGCAGGCGCGAGAAGGCGCCGAGGCTGCCTTGGAGACGGCTCTCTCCACCCTTCCGGCGTGGGAGAACGTGTGCCGCTACCTGCTGGCGCGGGCTCTCATCGGTCAGGGGTCACTGGACGAAGGAAGGAGTCAGGCCGAGGCCGCTCTGGCAGCCACTCCCCCGGGTGCCGATGGCACTCGCTGGCGCCTTCGGATCGAGGAACTTCGACTGGAGATGGCCGACACCTGGGATCGACGGCGAGCCGAAGACGTCACCGACCTCCTCTTGCAGAGTCGGTGGCTGGGTGCCGCCGTCGACTTGATGACGGCGCGGGCCGCCCGCGAGAGCGATGCCGAAGTTGCCGCTGAGGCGGCTTCACTGGCGGTTCAGATCGGCAACCCGGTCCAGGCGGCCAAGGCGGTCAAGGCCGGCAATCTCTGGCGCGACCCGATCGCCACACCCGTCCTGTCGGCGGTTCGCGGGTTGGCGGACCACTGTCCTCCCGATTGGTACCCCTTGTTCCTGGCCCGACCCGAGGCTGAGGCCGCCCTGGCCGCGGCCACGGAAGTCACCCCCGAGGAAGAGACGCTGCTGCGGGAAAAGATCGCCCAGGCTCTCCAGTCGGCGGGCCTGGCCGGAGACACCGTGCTCAGCCCGGCCCAGCGGCGCACCGCCGGACTGGTCCACCGCCGGCCACCCCGGCGTCGCAACCCCCTCGCCTGGCTGGCGGCCGCCGTCGCAGTGGCTGTCATCGCCACCGGCGCGGCCCTGGCGGTCGTCAACCTGACAGCTCCCGACCCCGTCGCCGCCCCGCCGACTACTGCTCCACCGCGGACCACGACCACTGTCCCGCCGATCGAAGCCCGGGTGATCGCAGCCCCCGAATCGGGGATAAACGGGACCTACGCCTTCAGAGGTGATCCGGGCCGATCGGGTGTGGCCTCCGGAGGTTTTCGCGAGGTCGAAGGTTATTACTGGCGTCTCAGGCCCGGCGGGTCCTTCGTGCCCAACACCTCGCCGGTGTCCTATGGCAGATGGGTATATGTGGTCACCGACGAGAACAAGCTGTACGGATACGAACTCTCCGGGGGCCGCCTCAACCTGGTGATCCAGGCCGACAACCCCATAACCGCCACTCCGACCATCGGTCAACCATCCGGCAGCGAGATCGTCGACCCCCTCATGGTCTTCCCGACCAATGACGGGGTGGTCCATGCGTTCAGCGCCGTCAGGACCGGGACGGGATTGTGGGACTATCAAACCGGGTCCACGGTCAGGGCCCCGGCCCTGATCGTCGAGCAATCGGTCTTTGTTGCGACGACCGACGGCCACATTCACGCCATCGACCTGCAAAGCGGGGACCTCCAATGGCGTTATCCAGCCGAAGGTGCCGAAGCCCCCGACCCCGAAGAAACGCCCTCGTTCAACACGGCACCGGCCTTCTACGAAGGAGTCGTGTACGTCACGAGCCGCGAAGGCAGCCTCCACGCAGTTCGTGCCGCCAGCGGGGAGCCTCTGTGCCCTCGCCCCATCGATCTGAACGGGACGGTCAACGTCTATCCATCGATAGCCGGAGGAGTCGTGTTCGTGGGACTCGAAAACCCGTCCGGAATCCACGCCTTCGCCGCCGGCGCCTGCGGAAATCCCCCATCTGGCTACTCGCCCTTCTATCCAAGCTCCCTGGCGGTCCGTCTCGGTCTGCTGGCGACGCCCGACACCATGTATCTCCTGGAAGATCGCCTGTTGCTGGCGATGCTGTTGGACGGGACGCTCTGGCTCGACGCCGGAGGCAGCACCCCCTCCCCCTGGGACAACGGACCGTTCGGGGCCGCCGACATAATTACGACACCTCCGGTCCTGGCCGACGGGGTTTTGTATGTCGGCAGCCAGGACGGCTTCGTTCACGCCGTCGACGCCGAGACCGGGGCCGTCCTGTGGCAGTTCAACGCCGAGTCAGCCGTCCGAGGAGAACTGGTAGTAGTACCGGGCACGGTGGTCGTGACCACCGCGGCAGGAGAGATCATTGCCCTGGCCGGTCGTTAAAGAAAACGGTCCCCCGCCTTAGCGGCGAGGGACCGTTTGACCTTGCACCGTTGTACGGGGGGTTCAGGCGACCCGGCCCCGGCGCCCGCTGATCGCTCCGACGATCAACAGCACCACGGCGATGATCAAGAGCCAGCGCAGGGCTTCGACGGCAAGACCGACACCTCCCAGGACCAGGGCGAGCAGGATGATGATTACGGCAGTGGACACGGGTTCCTCCTTTTACTGCAACCGGAGGCCTGTACCCCCCGGGCCGGGGCTGCAAACCGCCCTTACGAAAGGTTCCTCGGGCCGGGAGTACAATTACGGGACCCATGGCGGGTTCCCCTTTTCGAAATCTGGCGTTGGTCGCGCACGTCGATCACGGCAAAACAACCCTGGTCGACGCGATGCTTGGCGCGACCGGGGTTTTCGCGTCCCACGAGACGCGGATCGAACGAGTCATGGACTCCTCCGACCAGGAGCGGGAGCGAGGAATCACGATCCTCGCCAAAGCCGCGTCTGTCATGTGGAAAGGCACCCGTATCAACCTGGTCGACACCCCCGGACATGCCGACTTCGGAGGTGAAGTCGAGCGGGCCCTGGCGATGGTCGACGGAGTCCTTCTCCTGGTCGACGCGGCAGAGGGACCCTTGCCCCAGACCCGGTACGTTCTCTCCAAGGCACTGGACCTGCACCTGCCGGCGGTGCTCGTCCTGAACAAAGTCGATCGACCGGACGCCCGCCCCAAAGAAGTAATCGACGAGATCTACCAGTTGTTCTTCGACCTGGATGCTTCCGACCAGCACATCGAATTCCCGATCATCTCCACCATCGCACGGGCGGGCAGGTCGATCAAAGGGATAGGGATTCCAGGCGATGGCGATGACCTCACCGCCCTGCTCGATGCCATCGTCGAGCACATCCCGCCTCCGGCCGGAGACAGCTCGGCGCCCCTGCAAGCCCTCGTGACCAATCTCGACGCGTCGGACTACCTCGGTCGCCTGGCGATTGGGCGCGTGGTGCAGGGCACTCTGAAAGCCGGAGTTCAGGTCGCGCTCTGCCATGCCGACCCCGATGAGCCGCCGCTGCGGAGGAAGCTAACCCAACTGATGGGTTTCGAGGGTCTCAAGCGAATCGATGTCGAGGAACGCACGGCCGGTGATTTGTTCGTCGTAGCCGGCTTTCCCGAGGTCGAGATCGGAGACACCCTGGCCGATCCGGAGAACCCGGTAGCGCTCCCCCGCCTGCATGTCGACGAGCCCGTCCTGCGGATGACCTTCGGTGTCAACACCTCGCCTCTGGCAGGGAGGGATGGAAAGTTCCTGACGTCTCGCCAGATCCGCGAGCGCCTCGAGAAGGAGGTGCTCGGAAACGTCTCGATCCGGATCGGCGCGACGTCCTCTCCGGAAGTGACCGAAGTCGCCGGCCGGGGAGAACTGCAGCTGGCCGTGTTGATCGAGTCGATGAGGCGGGAAGGTTTCGAACTTCAGGTGAGCCGGCCGGAGGTGATCCTGCGCGAGATCGACGGCAAGCCGTTCGAGCCGGTCGAGCGGGCGGTCGTGGACGTACCCGACGAGCACGTCGGTACTGTCACTCAGGCTGTCGCTCCTCGCAAGGGAAGCGTGCTCGACCTGAGACCCGGCGACCGCGGCCGGACCATCGTCACCCTCACCGCCCCGGCCCGTGGTTTGCTCGGCTTCCGATCGCTGTTGATGACTGCCACCCGCGGCACTGCGCTGATCCATCAGCACCACGACGGATGGATGCCGTGGGTCGGCGACCTCCCCCATCGCCAGGGAGGGGCCATGATCTCGGACAGACTGGGCTCGACGACTGCCTACGCCCTCGACAACCTTCAGAAGAGGGGTGAGCTCTTCGTCGGGGCGGGCGAGGACGTCTATGAAGGAATGATCATCGGCGAAGCTTCGAAACCCGAGGAGCTACCCGCCAACCCGACCAGGCCCAAACAGCTGACCAACATTCGCACGGTCAACGCCGACGAGGCGATCAAACTTCGACCCCACCGCCGTCACACCCTCGAAACCGCCATCGAGTGGATCGCCTCGGACGAATTGGTCGAGGTCACACCGGTCTCGGTCCGGGTCCGCAAGCGCCACCTCACGGAAGCTGACCGCAAGATCGCCGCCAAGAAGCGGTAGCGAGGTCTAGCGCCGGCGGCGCCGGCGGCCGCCCCGGGAGGCGTAGACCGTTTTCCGTTCGGCGGCCTCGGCGTCCGGCGGCCTTTCACCGATGCGACTTCCGCCATTGGCGGACAGCCATCCGTTGTCGGGATCGTGGAGGGCGTCGTGGACTCCGACCTGTCGCTGCAGGGAGCGAAGTTCGCCCATCTGGTCGGTCAGGACCAGAGAAACGACCACTCCGGCGGCGCCGGCCCGGGCGGTACGGCCCGACCGATGCAGGTAGTCCTTATGGTCCCCGGCGAGATCGAAGTGGACGACGCTCGCAACCCCGTCGACATGTATCCCCCGGGCTGCCACATCGGTGGCGATCAGGGCGTCGACTTTGCCGTCGCCGAAGGCTTTCAGGGCCCTGGTTCGTTGGCTCTGGCTGCGGCCACCGTGGATGGCCTCGGCTTTGACGCCCATTCGATCCAACTGGCGGGCCACCTTGTCGGCCCCGTGGCGGGTCCGGGTGAACACCAGCGTGGGGGTGGCCGATTCGATGATCTCGGCGGTGATGTCGATCCGCTCGGAAGCATCGACCCGCCAGAAGTAGTGGGCGGCTTCGAGATGGTCCTCGTTGTCGCCGACTTCGTGCCGGACCGGATCCGTCTGGTAGCGCTGAGTGAGGGCGGCGACGTCACTGTCGAGTGTGGCCGAGAACAACATCGTCTGGCGGACCGGGTTGGTCTGGTCGAGCAACCGCCGGACCTGGGGCATGAAGCCCATGTCGGCCATCCGGTCGGCCTCATCGATTACGACGAGGTCGACATCACCCAATGAGACGGTGCGTTCGTCGATGAGGTCGGCCAACCGGCCGGGGGTGGCGACCACCACGTCGGCCCCTTTGCGAATTGCGTTGCGCTGGGGGTCGTATCCGACTCCGCCGTAGACGGTCACGACGACCCGGCCGCTGACGCGGGCGAAGGGAGCAAGCTCACGAGCGATCTGCTCGGCCAACTCCCGGGTCGGGGCCAGAACCAGGGCCCGGGGGCGGCGAGAGGTGGCCTTGCCAACCCTGGCAATCAAAGGAAGCCCAAAGGCGAGTGTCTTGCCCGACCCGGTGGGAGCGCGTCCGAGAACGTCGCGACCGGCCATGAGGTCGGGAATGGTGGCTTCCTGGATCGGGAAGGGTTCGATGATGGATTGTTTCGTCAGGACCTCGACCAGGCGCGCAGGCACCCCGAGATCGGCAAAGGTGGACATTTCTTGGTTGGCTCCTCGTTGCCCGAAGCACGGGCGGCGGCGTACGACCTTGCATCGATGACTCGGTTTCGTACACGCAGACACGAGTGATCGGAACGCGCCTGCCCGAGGCCGACTTGCGCTAGTTCACTGTCTCAGCCGTGACCACCGGACGGTGCGCAACCGCTGACATTCGAAACGTGTCGAAGGCGGTGGCGCTTTCCTCGAGCCGGTGCGGCTCTGACCACATAGTACCAGGCCACCGCCCCTTTTCGACCTACCGTGCCTTTTCGCGGATTCGCCCGCTGGATCGGGAGGGGTGGTGGAAGGGCAGTTCTACATAACGACGATCGCCGGCCTGGGAGTCAGCCTGGCCGGATTTTCGGCCCTGTTGACGCTATTCCGGGCCGGCCAGGTCTGGGATGCGGTGACTCTGTGGAGGGCGCGAGCGATCGTGCGGACCTCCCTGGAGACAGCGCTGGCGATGCTGACGGTTATTCCCATCTACTACCTGACAGGATCCGACGCCTGGGCGATCCGGGCCGGGACCCTGATCATGCTTGCGTATGGATTGATCGATTCCCGCAAGATGGGACCTCGTCGCCAGCCCGAGGCCTGGCCTGATCCTCGCCGGGTACTCCCCTACTACATCGTCACCGTGGTTTTCTCAGCCGTCCTGGCGGTCAATCTCGGAGTAGCCAACCTGGGAATTTTTCTGGCAAGTGGGCTTTGGAGCCTGGGCCTGCCGATGACGATCTTCATGTCGGTCCTCGACGAGTTCCGACCCGGCCAGCACATCGGTCCGTCCGACTCGGCGCCGTCAGCCCCTCAAGCCGAACCAGGGCTCCCGGGCTAGCTCCGCTTCGACGATCGCACGTTCCTCGTCTTCAGCGATGAGGGCGCACAGCCTCTCCGCCTCGAGTCGCTCGGATCGGCCCCCATCCAGGTCGCCGGACATCGCCCGCGCCCGCGCCATGGCCTCATGAGCGAAAGCATGGTCCCAGTCTTCGGCGAGATCGGGATGAGCGTCGATCAACTCGAGATACCGGGCTGCATGGCGAATCGCCAGGTCGGCGGACCCGACCAGAACGGCGGTCCGTGAGAGGAGGTGCTCGGCTCGCCCGTGATTCATCGCGTTGCCGGCCTGCCGCCAGTGATAAGCCGCGGCATAGGCTCGATAGAGCGCCTCCTCGCGGCGTGCCGGGGGATCTTCCGGACTCAGAGCCTGATCGTCGATCAGCCTCCACGCCTCATTGTTGAGGTGTGCCCCGAACCAGCGATGAACCTCCCCCAGGTCGACAGTGTCGGGGTTGAAACCGCCCAGTTCGGACATGAGAACCTCCAACGTAACAAAAACCGCGACCCAGGGTCGTTTCGGCTGCTGCGCAACGAAATCTGCCCACAGATTTTGCCCGGATTCACATCGGGAGGTTGGGAGGTGGCGAGTAGCTCCCGGTGGCATGGGCCACCAGTCGGTCCGCGGCTCCATCGACCCAGATCCGGACCTCGCCGTAGATCCGTGTCTTCCCTACCCGGAGCAGGTTGGCCCGGGCGAGGACATCTCCGCCCAGGGCTGGTCGCAGAAAGGCAATGGAGAGATCCGAAGTCACCGCCATCGGCGCCGGACCCAGAACCGTGAAGGTCGCGAACCAGAATGCCAGGTCGGCCAGGCCAAACAGGGTTGGCCCCGAGATGTATCCACCGGGTCGCAGCGAGGCCGGGTCGTAGGTCCAGCGGGCCACTGCCCATCCGTCACCCATCTCCTCGCAGCGGTACCCGCCGGCGTAGGCGGCGGGAAACCCGGCGGCCACCAGGCGATCGACCTCGGCGGGAGTCACGGTATGAGGTTCTCGGCCCGGGCCCAGGAGATCAGCCGGGCGAGAGTGTCCGTTGGCGGGGTATAGCTCAGTCCGAGTTCACGGGCGGCCCGGGACCCGTCATAGACGTGGCCGTGGATGAGCGTGCGAATCATCTCCCGGCACACCGGCGCCTGCCGGCCGATCATCCGGTACATCCCCCCAATCAGTGTTCCGCCGACCAGGGCCACCGGCGCCGGGAGATACTTGACCTTGAGAGGCCGGTCGACCACCGAAGCGAGCAAGCCGACTGCCTCCTGAATCGTCATCGAAAACGAGTTCAGGATGTACCTCCTTCCTGG
>DATEEG010000055.1:0-2296 GCA_035281305.1 Acidimicrobiia bacterium
GAAGGTTCCCCCCGTGAATGCCGCCCGCAAATACTGAAGAGACTCCTCCAGTCGGGTGAATCTCTCCTCCAGTGGGGGGAAGGGCAGTCCGAACGCGGTGTGCTCAGCTTCCATCCATCCCGCTCCCAGACCAAGGTCGAACCTTCCCCCGCTCATCTGGTCGATCGATGCTGCGGCCTTGGCCAGCACTGCCGGATGTCGAAAGGTGATGGGACTGACCAGGATTGTGAGTCGGGCACGATCGGTTTCTCTGGCGAGACCGCCGAGGGTGGTGAAGGCGTCCGTGGCCGGGAGGCCCGGTCCACCAGACCAGTAATAGTGATCCGATCGAGCAAATCCGTAGAGCCCTGCCTCTTCGGCGGCTCGAGCGGCGAACAGGAGGTCGTCATATGTGCCTCCTAGCTGGGGTTCGGTCATGAGGACGAATCGCATCGAGCCACCGTAGCCCCGGTCGCGATTGGTCACGGCTGCAGCGACCAGACCTCACCGGTGTTGTCGGCGGCGGCGGCCTCGATTGACCCGCTCAGGAGATAAATGGTTTCTCCAACCGTCACCAGTGGAGCTCCATGAAGCCGGCGAGGGAGGGCTTCGATCAAGGTCCACTGCTCCCCGTCGAACTGTTCAACAGTGTCGAGGGCCGTGGCGACAAAGCCATTCGATAGGTCGAATACCTCGCCGCCGGCGACGTAGATATTGTCGCCCAGGACTGTCGCCCCGAAGCCCGACCTGGCTTCCTGCATGGAGGGGCCGCTCGACCAGGAACCAGTATCGGGGTCGAATATCTCGACGGTATCGAGCATTGCCTCGTCCCAGCGGCCCCCCAACACCCAGAGATCGCCTGCATACGCCACCGCCGCGGTGTGCTCTCGGGGCTGGGTCATCGAAGGCAGGGTCGCCCATGTGTCAGCCAGCGGGTCGTAGGCGTAAAGCGATGTACCAAGAGGGACTCCTCCGGCTACGTAGATGATGCCTTCGATCTCGGCCGCCGCCCCGGCGCCGACCGACAGCGGAAGGTCGGCGATCTCGCTCCACCCACCGGGCAAAGGTTCGAATACCCAACCGGTTGCCCACGGGTCGAAGGCGTCGCCAAAACCACCCATCAGATAAACCAGGCCGTCGACGGCTGCGGACATCGAGTGATGGCGGGCCGCCGGCAGGTCGGCGGCCGACTTCCACGTGTCCGTCCCCGCGTGATAGACCTCCAGGGAAGCAGCGACACCTACTCCCTGGGCTGTCGATACCAGTCCGCCAGGAACGTAGATGGTTTCCTCGACGACGGCTGCAGGAATCTCGGACCGGGCGATCTCCATCGAGGTTCGCTGCACCCAGGAGGAGGGTGCGGGCTCAGCAGTGCAGGCAATCAGGAGCGTCGCGACGGTCAGGGCTCGACCGAAACTTCTGAAGACAGACGCGAATCCGGCCGTCATGAGGGAACCGTAGCCCCCGTTTCTCCGTCCCATGACTAACAACAGGAGGTCCGGATGCGGCGACTCGTGGCAGCAGCGACATTGATGACGATGGTGTCCGCTTGCTCGCTCCTCTCGAGCAATGAGGCCCCTCAGGTTCAAGGTGGGCCCGATGTGGCCAACGTGAATCCCGTCGAAAAGGTAGCCGTTGCCCTGGGCCTCCAGGGATTCTCGTCATGTGACGACGTTCTCTCCTACTTGCAGACGAACGCCTTGCCGATGGTCACCGCCTGGGGCCTGGGCGGAGGCCCGTTCATGATCGCCCGCGACATGATGGGAGCCGCCGAATCGGCGGCAGGAGGCGACGCGGCCGCTCCTCAGCAGTACTCGAGCACCAACCTCCAGGAGATCGGAGTGGACGAGCCGGACCTCGTCAAGACCGACGGGCGCCTCCTGGTTGCGATCGCCCAGGGCAGGCTGTTCGCTGTCGACGTCGTCGGGCCAGCACGACTTCTGGGATCGGTCGACCTCGGCGACGTTGCACCCTCGGGTCTCTTCCTGATCGGGACCCAGGCGTTCGTGATCGGATCGGCCCCCAACCTCCTCGCCCGGCAGCGCTTGATCGACCCGGCCGTCGGCGAAGGTGTCGCCGCCGAGATGATGCCCGACAGCATTTGGTGGAATCCGATGGCAACCGTCGTCAAGGTCGATCTCTCCGACCCAACTACACCGGAGCGAGTCGAAGAACTCACTTTCGAGGGTTGGGTCGTTGCCTCCCGAGCGGTGGGCGACAGCATCCGCATGGTGGTGAGCTCGAGTTCCCGGCAGCTCCCGTTCGTCACTCCCGACCAGGTGATGGCCAACTGGCCGATCTTTCAACAGAACGATCC